>NZ_QUGV01000050.1:0-7573 GCF_003479205.1 Parabacteroides sp. AF17-28
AAGGATGGCAAATTGCCGGAATGGGAAGTTCCGAATATGCTGGCTAAGTATTACACAACGACTTCTGCTTTGGATATGGCAAAAGCGAAAACGAAGTAAACGATTTCTTTATAAGAATAGTGAACCGGTCTGTAAGAGTTATTCTTTTAGACCGGTTTTTATTTAAGAAATTGTTTCCGGTATTCGGTAGGAGTAAAGCCTGTGTTGCGTTTGAAGATCCGGTTAAAATGTGTAATGGTGTTAAAGCCGCATTCGAGACAGATCTGGAAGATATCCATTTTGTTTTCGATCAGTAGTTTACATGCGTATCCGGTACGTAACCCCAGCACATATTCTGTAAAAGTCTTTCCTGATTTATCCTTGAAGTAACGGCAAAAGGCAGAGTTGTTCATGGCAATGAGTGAAGATACTTCGTTAAGGTCTATATCTTCCTTATAGTGGTTCATTAGAAATGAGAGTACCTTTTTCATGCGCGGGTCCATCGCCGGTGATAGGGTTTGGCAGAATTGCAAACTTCCCAGAGAGCGTTTGTCTGGAAATTTTGCCATTTGGTCCAATAAGTGTAGTAAGTTGATAATTCGTATGATTCCGTTAGATTCGGGCAATTGTATAATACTTCGGATAATCTCCTGATTTTGTGGATAAGGGAAGTGAATTCCACGCTTTGCGTCTTCCAATAAATTTTTGATGTGAGACAGGTCGGCGTAATTATTAATAGCATGAGCCATAAAGGCTTCTTCGAATTGGATGATTGTGCCTCTGACCCGCAATTTATTATCGCCCTTTTCATACTCCGGTGTACTCTTCATATAATGGGGAATTCCACTACCGATTAGAGTAAGGTCATGAGCTTGAAATTCTTCCATGTTATCAGCAACAAACCGTTTCCCTGAACCTTCTTCTACATAAATGATTTCGAATTCATTATGTACATGCCAGGGAAATGTAAATTTCTCATAATCATATTTCCGTGCAATAATAGGCGCTCCGGAATAAATCGTGAGTTGCTCATGCATTATTCTATTTTCCATTTCAGACTCTCTTCTTGTTATTTGCAAATGTATGTATAATTTTTGTGAATCGGGGGCTGTAAAGTTTTTTGTTTCGGTCCAAGATAGTGTCATTATTTGCAAAAATAGGTTATATCCGGTAGGTAAACTCTTTGTACTTTTGTATATAGCAACTAAGTAATAACATTTTAAATTCTGATACGATGACTACAACACGAAGAGAGTTTCTAAAAAGATCATTGACTGCGGGAGTTGGTATGTTTATCGCTCCGACTATTGTCCCGGCCTCTGTTTTTGGGCCTAATGCACCATCCAATCGGATTAATATCGGAGCTATTGGGACTGGGCGTATTTCACGGGATCATGATATGCCAGGAGTTTGGAAATATGATGATGTCCGGATTATTGCTGCTGCCGATCTTGATGCAAATCGGGTGGCAGATGCGAAAAAGTTGGTAGAAGGATACTATTCCAAAAAATTAGGAAAGCCCTATACAGGTGTGACTACATATGAAAATTATCAAGATTTGTTGGCGAATAAAGATATTGATGCAGTTCTGATCAGTACCCCGGACCATTGGCATGCCAAAATCGCAATTGATGCTGTTCGGGCTGGAAAAGATGTTTATTTGCAGAAACCGACTTCTTTAACGATCGAAGAAGGACGTAAAATGAGTGATGCTGTAAATGCGACCGGGCGCATCCTACAGATTGGAAGCCAGCAACGTTCAATGGAGCAATTCCGGGTTGCCTGCGAATTGGTGAGAAATGGGCGTATCGGGCAATTGAAAGAGATAGAAGTCCGTTTACCGGGTGATCCGTCAGGTGGAAATCCGGAGGAAATGCCTATCCCGAAAAGTTTTAATTATGATATGTGGCTTGGACAGACGCCTTATGTCCCATATACGGTTGATCGTGTACATCCCCAACGAGGGTATGGGCGTCCAGGATGGTTGCGCTGCGAGCAGTTTGGGGCCGGTATGATCACAGGATGGGGAGCGCATCATTTTGATATTGCTCATTGGGCGATGGATAAGGAGTATTCCGGTCCGATAGAAATATTTGGGCGTGCAACGTTTGCGTCCGGAGGCTTGTGGGATGTTCATGGGGATGATTTCGAGACGGAGATGCTTTATGATAATGGGGTGATAGTCCGTGGAATCACTAATACGAATGAGAAACCGAACGGGGTTTTGTTTACCGGAACCGAAGGATGGATATTTGTAAGTCGAGGAGCTTATCAGGCTTCGGCAAATGACCCGACGACAGCAGGAAGTTCAAAAGCATTACAGGCTTCTGATCCGAAGATATTGACATCTGTGATTGGTGAAAACGAAGTTCATTTGTATAGAAGCACAGACCATCATGGGAACTGGCTTGAGAGTGTACGGACTCGTAAGCAGAATATTACACCGGCTGAAGTAGCACATCGTTCCTGCTCGGCTTGCTTATTGCAACATATAGCCATGAAACTCAACAGAAAACTTTATTGGGACCCGATTCTGGAGCGATTTAAAGATGATGACGAAGCGAATTCTATGATTGCTCGTCCCCATCGTCCACCGTATAATTTCTGATAGTTATGAAGCAGTTTATATTAATTATTTGTTGTTGGCTTTTTTCTTTGCCTTTATGGGCGGCAGAAACAGTTAAGATAGTCGTGGAAGCCGGTAATTTTGAAAGAAAGGATTGCGTCATTTCTGCAGACATTTCAGTGTTGGGTACACGAGAAGTGTTCAGTGTTGCTTTGTTTGAGAAAATAGACAAGAAAAAGAAGCCGGTGAAATGCCAATTGATATGGGAAGAAAAAAAGCCTGTATTGTATTGGATTTTGGATGGTGTTACTCCGGCAGGTACTTCACGCGAGTTTATCGCTAAACGGATTAAGGTACATCAGGAAACTGGGACAATGAAAGTGTCTGATACAGGGACTGCTTTAGTGTTGAAAAAGAATGGTAATGAAGTTCTTCAGTATAATTATGCGGTTACATTTCCTCCGGCAGGAATAGATCTGGCTTATCAGCGTAGCGGGTTTATCCATCCGGCCTATTCCCCTTCCGGGAATGTTCTGACTGCCATACAGCCAAAAGATCATTACCATCATTATGGAATCTGGAATCCTTGGACGCGTATTGAGTATGACGGAAAAATATATGATCTCTGGAACCTGGGGGACAAACAAGGCACGGTACGGGCACGTGATATTGAGTGTACTTATCAGGGAGATGTTTGTGCCGGATATAAGGCCATGCTGGATCATTATATCTTTACCCCTTCGGGTGAGAAAGTGATTATGGATGAGTCTTGGAATATAAAAGCTTGGAATGTGGCAGATGGTTTCTTGTGGGATTTTGAGTCTGGTTTACATCCGTCGACGGATTTACCGGTGTTGATAAAAGCTTATCGTTATGCCGGTTTCGGATGGCGTGCAACGGAAGAGTGGACTAAAGAAAATAGCGAGATGTTTACATCGGAAGGAAAAACGCGCCAGAGAATAGATGGAACTACTGCTCGCTGGATTTATGTCACAGGACAATGTGGCAATCGAGGACGTTCGGGTATGCTGTTTTTAGGACATCCGGAGAATTATAATGCACCGGAACCGCTTCGTATCTGGGATGAGAATGCCAATGGTGGTCGGGGGGATGCGTTTGTGAATTTCGCCCCGACGAAAAATAAAGACTGGAAACTGATGCCTGGTGAACATTATAAGTTGTGTTATCGTATCTTTTCTTATGATGGTGAGATGACACGTGAACGAGCGGATCGTTTGTGGAACGATTTTGCATACCCTCCAAAAGTAACAATAAAACAATAGAAAGATGAAAAAGATAATATTAACAATAGCTGCCTTGCTTTTGGCTGGAATTATGGTGGCTCAAGTACAAGTTGTTTCCGCAACAAAGGTCGGAAACCGGATCGATGTTGTGGTTGGTAACCAGTTTTTCACCAGCTATCATTTTCAGCCGGATGAGAAATATCCGTTCTTTTTCCCGGTTAACGGTCCTGTTTCCGGAGCCTCGACTACTTCGATGCGTAATGGGGAGTTTCCTCACCATAGTTCTCTGTTTTTCGGTTGCGATCGGGTGAATGGTGGTAACTACTGGCAGGAAGGGCTTGAACGTGGACAGATTGTTTCGGTTGGTGCCCGTATTGTAGAGGCAAAAGGCGAACGGGTGGTAATTGAGGACGAATGCATTTGGAAACGGCCGGATGCGCAGGCTCCAATTATTGATCGCCGTAAAATAACAATTTCGTCTCCATCCTCAAATTTGTATCAGCTGGATTTTGATATCGAAATGGAAATGTTAATGGATGTTACAATCTTGAAAACTAATCATTCCCTGTTTAGTGCCCGTATTGATCCGGATTTAACAGTTAAACAGGGTGGCGTGATGATCAATTCTGAAGGTAAAGAAGGGGAAAAAGGAACGTTTGGTGTTGCTTCTTCTTGGATTGATTGTTATGGCAAAAGAAAAACCGGAATAGAAGGGATTACTATCATGCAGCATCCTTCAAATAAATGGTATCCGTCTCCCTGGTTTACGCGTGATTATGGTTTTATATCGCCGACACCTATGTATTGGCCGGAAAACAGGGAAACGACAGACCTGAGAAAAGGAGAGAAAATTAACTTGCGATACCGAGTGCTGGTGCATGCGGGAGACTCCAAACAAGCTGGTATAGTTCAATTGTTCGAACAATATAAAAAAGAATAAACCGATGGATATAAATTTGAAAGGAAAAGTTGCTGTTGTAACTGGTGGTGGAGGTGTATTGGGGGGGAGTATTTCCCGCAGTCTGGTAGAGAATGGAGTGAAAGTTGCTATTTTGGATATTCGCGAAGAGCAACTTGGTAATCGTATAAAAGAGTTGACACAACAGGGAGAGGTTCTTGGCATTCAATGTAATGTATTGGATATACATAGTCTTGAGGCTGCACGGGAAAAAGTGTTTAAAGAGTGGGGTCGTGTAGACATTTTAATAAATGCAGCGGGAGGTAATTTACCGGGAGCAACCTTGCGTGAAGATCAAACGGTGTTTGATATGAAAGTAGAAGATTTTAATCGGGTAACGGATCTGAATATGAATGGAACTGTCTATCCTTGCCTTGTGTTTGGAAAGATTATGGCGGAAAAAGGAGAAGGCTGTATCATCAACGTTTCGTCAATGGCTACTTATTCGGCTATTACGCGGGTTCCTGGTTATTCGGTTGCCAAAAGTGGCGTAAGTATCTTTACTCAATGGTTAGCGATGGAGATGGCGTTGAAATTTAGTGAGAAAATCCGTGTGAACGCATTGGCACCAGGCTTTTTTATTGGTGATCAGAATCGTGGGGTGTTAATCAATCCGGATGGCTCTTATACGGATCGGAGCCGGAAAATATTAGCCCGTACGCCTATGAAACGTTTTGGCAATATTAAAGAGTTGAACGGACTTGTCCATTTTCTCTGCTCAGAACATGCCAGTTTTATAACAGGAGCGATTATTCCAGTAGATGGTGGATTTAGTTCATTTAGTGGTGTATAGCGTATGGCATTGGAAAAAACATGGAGGTGGTTCGGCAGGAAAGATTCTGTCGGACTTGCCGATTTAAAGCAGATGGGAGTGGAGGGAGTCGTTACGTCCCTCCATCATATTCCGGCTGGCGAAGTTTGGCCGGTAGAGGAGATCTTGGCCGTTAAGCAGGAGATCGAAAATCATGGCATGAGGTGGAGTGTAGTGGAGAGTCTCCCTGTCTCTGAAGGAGTCAAAATTTGTTCTGCCGACCGTTCCCGCCTGATTGAAAATTACCGGCAGTCTTTGCGCAACTTGGGAACCTGCGGTATAGACACCGTATGCTATAATTTTATGCCTGTGCTGGATTGGGCACGGACGGATTTGCGTTATAAAAACGCGAATGGAGCTGAATCCATGCTGTTCGATTATCCGACTTTTGCCGCTTTCGATATTTATATTCTCAAACGGGAGGGGGCGCGTGAAAGTTATCCTAAGGATATTCAGGAAAAAGCTGCCGGGATAATTGCCGGACTATCCTCGGAACAGCAGGAAGAGCTGGCTCATAATATTATTATTGTGACGCAGGCGTTCATTCATGGTGTAGTGGGGGAAGGGGAAGATTATAAGAAACAGTTCCTTGATTATTTGAAAACTTATGATCGGATAGAGAAAGAACAATTACGCCGTAATCTTGTCCTGTTTTTGGACGATGTGGTTCCGGTCGCGGAAGAAGTTGGAATAAATCTCTGTATTCATCCGGATGATCCGCCTTTCCCTTTGCTGGGATTACCACGTATTGCTGGTACGATAGAGGATATCCGGTGGATATTGGAGCAGAATGATTCAACGGCAAATGGTTTGACTTTTTGTACAGGATCACTATCGGCTCGGCCTGATAATGATCTTATATCGATGGTGAAAGAGTTTGCTCCCCGCATTCATTTTGTACATTTGCGGAATACGGCTTTTCTGCCGAACTGTGGTTTCTATGAATCAGGCCATTTATGTGGTAGCGTAGATATGTTTGCCATTGTGAAATTATTGTTGGAAGAGCAGATCCGGAGGAGAAAAGCAGGGCGTACAGATACGAGACTTCCTTTTCGTCCAGATCATGGATTGCGAATGTTGGATGATTATCATCGTATTTCTAACCCTGGATATCCCTTGGTAGGACGATTGAAGGGGCTTGCTGAAATAGATGGTTTACAAACAGGGATTGAACGTTGTTTACTGGAATGTTCTGGTGATAATTAAGATTGGTAGTGTAAGAAAATGAAAAAGTATTTGATTTTTACATTGGCATCACTTTTATTGATGTCTTCTTGTTTTACAAAAAAAGCGGAATCGGATGTTTTTACCGGAGCTCCGGGAGAAGTCAAACTTATAACATTGGATCCGGGGCATTTTCATGCAGCTTTGGTTCAGAAAGATTCGTATGATCAAGTGTCGGATAAAATCTATGTATATGCTCCTGATGGGGATGATGTGAAAGAGCATTTAAAAAAAATAGAGGGATATAACACTCGTACTGATTCTCCAACGAAATGGCAGGAAGTTGTTTATAAAGGTCCGGATTTCCTGGAAAGAATGCTTGTGGAGAAAAAGGGAAATGTGATGGTGACTGCTGGTAATAACAGGAAGAAAACCGAGTATATAAAGCAAACTTTGATGGCAGGAATTCATGTCTTGGCTGATAAACCGATGGCAATAAACAGTGAGAACTTCAGTTTGTTGAAAGAGTGTTTCGACATTGCCGGACAGAAAGGTGTCTTGTTGTATGATATTATGACGGAACGCAATGAAATAACAACTATGTTGCAGCGCGAGCTATCTTTGATTCCGGCTGTTTATGGAGAACAGTTGAAAGGTTCGTTAGCTGATCCAGCTATTGTAAAAGAAAGTGTACATCATTTTTTTAAAGTCGTGTCTGGAAATCCGTTAAAACGTCCGGCATGGTTTTTCGATGTGACCCAGCAGGGCGAGGGTATCGTCGACGTAACGACCCATTTAGTAGACCTTGTTCAGTGGGAAGCATTCCCGGAACAGGTAATCGACTATAAGAA
>NZ_QUGV01000051.1:0-1913 GCF_003479205.1 Parabacteroides sp. AF17-28
GGCGACCGGCGCACGGGTGAGTAACGCGTATGCAACCTACCTATCAGAGGAGGATAGCCCGGCGAAAGTCGGATTAATACTCCATAAAACAGGGGTTCCACATGGAAATATTTGTTAAAGAAGCAATTTGCTGATAGATGGGCATGCGTTCCATTAGGCAGTTGGCGGGGTAACGGCCCACCAAACCGACGATGGATAGGGGTTCTGAGAGGAAGGTCCCCCACATTGGTACTGAGACACGGACCAAACTCCTACGGGAGGCAGCAGTGAGGAATATTGGTCAATGGCCGAAGGGCTGAACCAGCCAAGTCGCGTGAAGGATGAAGGATCTATGGTTTGTAAACTTCTTTTATCCGGGAATAAAGTGCACCACGTGTGGTGTTTTGTATGTACCGGATGAATAAGCATCGGCTAACTCCGTGCCAGCAGCCGCGGTAATACGGAGGATGCGAGCGTTATCCGGATTTATTGGGTTTAAAGGGTGCGTAGGTGGTAAATTAAGTCAGCGGTGAAAGTTTGTGGCTCAACCATAAAATTGCCGTTGAAACTGTTTTACTTGAGTGTGTTTGAGGTAGGCGGAATGCGTGGTGTAGCGGTGAAATGCATAGATATCACGCAGAACTCCAATTGCGAAGGCAGCTTACTAAACCATAACTGACACTGAAGCACGAAAGCGTGGGGATCAAACAGGATTAGATACCCTGGTAGTCCACGCAGTAAACGATGATTACTAGGAGTTTGCGATAGACAGTAAGCTCTACAGCGAAAGCGTTAAGTAATCCACCTGGGGAGTACGCCGGCAACGGTGAAACTCAAAGGAATTGACGGGGGCCCGCACAAGCGGAGGAACATGTGGTTTAATTCGATGATACGCGAGGAACCTTACCCGGGTTTGAACGTAGGGAGACGATAGTGGAAACATTATTTTCAGCAATGACTGCCTACGAGGTGCTGCATGGTTGTCGTCAGCTCGTGCCGTGAGGTGTCGGCTTAAGTGCCATAACGAGCGCAACCCTTATCACTAGTTACTAACAGGTAGAGCTGAGGACTCTGGTGAGACTGCCAGCGTAAGCTGTGAGGAAGGTGGGGATGACGTCAAATCAGCACGGCCCTTACATCCGGGGCGACACACGTGTTACAATGGCATGGACAAAGGGCAGCTACCAGGCGACTGGATGCTAATCTCCAAACCATGTCTCAGTTCGGATCGGAGTCTGCAACTCGACTCCGTGAAGCTGGATTCGCTAGTAATCGCGCATCAGCCATGGCGCGGTGAATACGTTCCCGGGCCTTGTACACACCGCCCGTCAAGCCATGGGAGCCGGGGGTACCTGAAGTCCGTAACCGCAAGGATCGGCCTAGGGTAAAACTGGTGACTGGGGCTAAGTCGTAACAAGGTAGCCGTACCGGAAGGTGCGGCTGGAACACCTCCTTTCTGGAGCCGGAATCTGGTTAGTAGGAACGACGGTATGTTGTTCTCGTGTACTACGGTTGAATATGTATTCATATATGATCTTAAAACTGGACAACCAGTAAAGAGAAAGATGAAGCTGAGATGAAAAACTCTCAGGCAACAAGAAAGAAAAGTTGACAGTCCTATAGCTCAGTTGGTTAGAGCGCTACACTGATAATGTAGAGGTCGGCAGTTCAACTCTGCCTGGGACTACAAAAATAATTTCTCAATGAGACAATATGCCAATATGCCAATGGCTAGAATGAAATTGGCATATTATCAAATTGGCAGATTGGCACATTATTAACGGGGGATTAGCTCAGCTGGCTAGAGCATCTGCCTTGCACGCAGAGGGTCAACGGTTCGAATCCGTTATTCTCCACCCAAAAACATCAGCAATGGTGTAAAAAAGATCTTTGACGTATTGGACAACTTCAAATAAAGTTAAGTAACGAATAAA
>NZ_QUGV01000051.1:1965-2272 GCF_003479205.1 Parabacteroides sp. AF17-28
ACGGGGGATTAGCTCAGCTGGCTAGAGCATCTGCCTTGCACGCAGAGGGTCAACGGTTCGAATCCGTTATTCTCCACATCAGATGGAATAAATTGTCAATTATCAATTGTCAATTGTCCATTGAAAAAGATCTTTGACGTATTGGACAACTTCAAATAAAGTTAAGTAACGAAAAAAGTAAGAGCAAGCTAAAGATATATCAATCCAAGACGCATTTCTTCATTATTAATTTTTAATTATTAATTTAGAAACCGTGTCATTGATAAAGAAAGTAAGCAAGGGCAGACGGTGGATGCCTTGGCTCTCG
>NZ_QUGV01000051.1:2401-4152 GCF_003479205.1 Parabacteroides sp. AF17-28
AAAAAAACATCAGCAATGGTGTAAATAAGATCTTTGACGTATTGGACAACTTCAAATAAAGTTAAGTAACGAAAAAAGTAAGAGCAAGCTAAAGATATATCAATCCAAGACGCATTTCTTCATTATTAATTTTTAATTATTAATTTAGAAACCGTGTCATTGATAAAGAAAGTAAGCAAGGGCAGACGGTGGATGCCTTGGCTCTCGGAGGCGATGAAGGACGTGATAAGCTGCGATAAGCTTCGGGTAGGTGCAAATAACCTTTGATCCGAAGATTTCCGAATGGGGCAACCCGGCTGGTTGAAGGCCAGTCATTCCGTAAGGAAGGCGAACGTGGGGAACTGAAACATCTAAGTACCCATAGGAGAAGAAAACAAAAGTGATTCCGCAAGTAGTGGCGAGCGAACGCGGAACAGCCGAAACCGGTGTTGTTTAGGCAATACCGGGGTTGTAGGACCACGATGTAGCAAGAACTTAGTGAAGTGGAACGTTTTGGAAAGAACGGCCATAGACGGTGATAGCCCGGTACACGACTCACTGACGAAGCTTAGTGGTATCCTGAGTAGCGCGGAGCACGAGAAATTCTGTGTGAATTAGCGGGGCCCATCCCGTAAGGCTAAATACTCCCGAGAGACCGATAGCGAACCAGTACTGTGAAGGAAAGGTGAAAAGAACCTCGAACAGAGGAGTGAAATAGTCCCTGAAACCGTCTGCCTACAAGCGGTCGGAGCATCTTCGGATGTGACGGCGTGCCTTTTGCATAATGAACCTACGAGTTACTTTCTCCGGCAAGGTTAAGTACTTCAGGTACGGAGCCGAAGCGAAAGCGAGTCTGAACAGGGCAATTTAGTCGGAGGGAGTAGACGCGAAACCAAGTGATCTACCCTTGGTCAGGATGAAGGTTAGGTAACACTAACTGGAGGTCCGAATGGGTATACGTTGAAAAGTGTTCCAATGAACTGAGGGTAGGGGTGAAAGGCTAATCAAACTTGGAGATAGCTCGTACTCCCCGAAATGCATTTAGGTGCAGCCTGCGGTTAGTATAGTATGAGGTAGAGCGACTGATTGGATGCGAGGGCTTCACCGCCTATCAAGTCCAGATAAACTCCGAATGCGTACTATATATTGCCGTGGAGTGAGGGCGCGGGTGCTAAGGTCCGCGTCCGAGAGGAGAAGAATCCAGACCATCAGCTAAGGTCCCCAAATAACAGTTAAGTTGAACTAACGAAGTCAGACTGCAGAGACAGCTAGGATGTTGGCTTGGAAGCAGCCATTCATTTAAAGAGTGCGTAACAGCTCACTAGTCGAGGAGTCTGGCGTGGATAATACTCGGGCATAAACTGTTTACCGAAGCTATGGATGTGTCAACACATGGTAGGGGAGCATTCTATAGGCGTTGAAGGTTAGGGATAACCCTTGCTGGAGCGTATAGAAAAGCAAATGTAGGTATAAGTAACGATAAAGGAAGTGAGAAACTTCCTCGCCGAAAGACTAAGGTTTCCTGATCAACGTTAATCGGATCAGGGTAAGTCGGGACCTAAGGATAAGCCGAACGGCGATTCCGATGGAAGAATGGTTTAATATTCCCATACTACTTTATGGAGCGATGTGGAGACGGAGAAGTGACAGTCCTGCCATCTGACGGAATAGGTGGTTAAAGGGTGTAGGCGTCGATGATTGTAGGCAAATCCGCAGTCAGAGCCGAACCTGACAGTATGCTGCGTACTTGTACAAGGCAATATGGACGTAAA
>NZ_QUGV01000052.1:0-4945 GCF_003479205.1 Parabacteroides sp. AF17-28
AGTCTAAGTTGTCATAAGCATCAGCCTTCAAATCACCTTCACGGACAGCGATACCCTGGTTCTTAGCGTTAACGGCAGCATAGTCGCCGTTGATAGCCTGGATGCGTACGTGTTTCGGCAGAGATTTGTAAGAGGCAGGAGCAGCCTGCGGTTTGATGATGAACATGTCGTTACGTTCGTCCAAATCTTTAGCAGAGATAGTCTTGTACTGGGTACTGATAACCATTTTAGTAGCATCGTCTAAACCGTCAGCCAAAACATAAGTAGAATCAGTATCGACAGCGATCATGTAGAACTTAGTGATAGCTGCAGAAGCGATGTTGGATTCGTGGATGAAGCGATAGTTACCGCTCGTTTCGTCTTTCACCAGATAGGTAGAATCGGCATCATTGTAGATCGTATAAGAAACATTTATCAAGTCTTCGTTTACACCATATTCAGTTTCTTCACTCGGAGTCAAAGTAAACAGCATTTCGCTTTCAGCAATCTTCAAGCTGGAGTCTTTTACCATTACGATCGTCTGTCCGGCCAACATTTCAGCAGCAGAAGTGATGGTGAACTTGTTGTTCTTTGCATCGTTAGCTGTGATATATTTGAAACCGATATAAGCGTTGTCTTCGTCTACGTCGTCAGCGGCTACTAATTGGATAGTGTCACCATTGATTGTATAGATATTATTATCTTTGTCGACTACATTAGTTACACCATACCAGTTATCAACACTTTCATTATCTGTTGCGCCAGCACGATTAGAGATAACATAGTTACCCTTTGTTGTTCCTGCTGTTTTCTCTACAATAAACTGTGCATACGGATTAAAGGCTTGCTCTTTCTGAACACGTTTTGCAGCATTCACCACACTCAGATCATAGAAAGTACCATAATATTTGTTATCATCGGCTTTCATCATATCTTTGATATAATAGAGACCCTCAGTGATTACAGCATTGCCACCATCAGCAGGGGCAGTAGCAAACGGCTGGATCAACGGAGCGATGAAATCAGAAGCCAAAGCAGCTTCTGCTGTTGAAACAGGAGCAGGAGTCAAAACATAAGTGGAACTCAATTTCTTAATTGACAATTGACCACCTTTGTTACCACCGGATTCATACTGAGTGACATCCATAGCCGTTACACCGTCTGCAAAGTTCTTTCCATTTACAAATTTGTCCGTAGTAACAGTAGGAAGAGCACTGCCTCCAGTTGAAGCCTTTACAATAGCCAACCCCTTGATAGCAGCAAGATAATTCTGGGCAGTTGCTTTTGCAGCCTTGTTTGCATCTCCTGTAAGAGTTGCAATATATTCGTTAGCTTTATCTACTAATGCTTTACCTGAAACAGGAGTTGTTCCACCTGAAGCCAGATAAGTATAAGCACTTCCATCTGATTCAAAATTGGATTCTGCAAATGTTGCTTTATCTGCAGGAGGATTACTTGCGAATCCGCCAATAAAACTAACAACAGCCTTTTCTAAGTTGTCCATTGCTGTTGAACCTGTACCATAACCACTATTTGTATTTATTGCGCCTAAAGTAGTAGTCACAGGAATTGAAGCAGGACGAGCCAAAGCGGTCAGAACTAAGGAGTCTTTTGCTATATGGTAAACCCCTTTGAAACCAGCAGCAAGCGGACTACGCTTAGCAACAGTAGAACGAGCTTTCAAATTAGCAGCAGTAATAGCCGTTAAATTGTTACTTGCGTCAAAGATCGGTTCCCAACCCAGTGTATCAATTGTCAACTTATTCAAGGTTTCTTCTGTATTATAACAGCCATTATCAACAACCAGGAAGAACTTCTTTTTCTGGTCTTTTGCAGTCAAGCCGTTATTACCAGCCAATACTTCTTTTCCATTCCACAAGAAGAAAGCTGTTTCACTTCCTGCATTTACAGCTGCGATCGCATTAGCTCCTGCTGTATAAGTAGAAGTACCAAAAGGTAATGCCTGCCATTTTTGGTTTTTCAATGCATTTGTTTCACTGGCAGAAACATCCTTTCCGTTATTGAAAAACAACTTACCTTCATAAGTACTCATCAGATCATTAAAGCTGGCAGCAGTCAGCTCAATAGTATACTGACTCATGTCTTCTACACCAACTAAAGCTCCATCAGTCGGAATAGAAGGTGATGTAACATCATAGACAGCAGACTTCAATTTTAAATCTTTTGTGAAATAAAATACGGAGTCACCTTTTTCTGTTCCAAAACTTTTTACGGCATACAAACCGTTAGCGGCAGTCCATGCCCAAGTCGTATTCCCAGTTGTAGATTTTGAAATAGCGGCAGTTCCATTGGTTACATGACCAACAGCATCAGTCAGCAAATCAACAGTTAAAGCTTGTCCCGCTTTGTTTGTAAAAGAATAAGTTACACTTTGCCCAGTTACACTCGTTGAAGAATTAACTGTTACTTTCCACAGTGCATTATTCAACTTTTTTAAAGAAGTACCTGCGACAAGCTTATTACTAGAGAGTAAAGTTGAATAATCAATAACCTCCAATTTACGAGTAGCCGGATCTACAGACAGAACCTTGTCATCACTATTGTCAAATTTCAATAATGTGTATTCACCTGTTTTAATAGAACCAGGACCGGCTGTCACTGATGCCATTGCATTGAAGGAGAATCCACCGGCTACCAGAGCGGCAGCCAAAAGAGTAGAAAATCTCTTGTTCATAATCATTAAAAATTAATTGTTAATAAAATAGTGTTTAAAAATCCAACAACTAATTTCACGAAGGGGGTGAGAACACCCCCGCGAATGATTATGAACGGGCATAAAAAAAACGCGAGCGTGTTATCTATTATCAACTCAAAGGCTCTAGCAAAGCCCATACACCAATAATAGAACAACAGCTCGCGCCTTATACGATATAAAACAATCCTCCCATATAAAATGGCAGGTGAAGTTATACGTAATCAGCGCAAGCATTTACTGTCCATTATTCCGGTGTATTAAAAATTTGCTAGATTTTTGAATTGGAATAATCTCCGTAAAATGCTTACAATATGTAATTGATCCCGCGCTCCGTAGGCCGCTGCCCACTACGGAATCGTTGCAAAGGTAAATAGGTTTTCCGAATCAACAAGGGAAAACGCCCATAATTTTCCAAAACAGATGGGTTACAGGACGAAACAATACCGTTTATGCAACATAATCCCCAGGTTTTGGGAATAAAAATGATGATTTATCGGTCCAAAATACGGCAGTTCCTTTGCGTTCCCGCGTCGGAGCGCGGGAACGGGATGGTTCATTATTTCTTACGTTTTGGACCTTTTGTAAATTGGGAAATATACAATAACCCCCTGTTTCGACTGTTTTTCTATTTCGTCCGAAATCATGATCGATTTTGGATTGACTCTTTTCACTGTTTTAACCTGCTCGGATGACAACAAACGAAATGAGGTGCCGAGCCCATACCGAAAAGCGTACAATTTGATTGCCGAAAGACGGAAACACCGGCAAAGTGATAAACCTTAACTCCCGGAGAATCGAATATTTGTGAACGAAGATGGACTGCGTTCCAAATATCCCAAGAAAATTTTGAAGGCTTGTTGCCGTGAGGTGCGCAGAAAATAGCCTTGAAGTAACGCTTCGTCGCTCTGAAGGTTGACTTCGTGCTATATGAAGTCTGACTTCGGGGCAACAAAGTTCCGGGTCAGAGCGATAAAGTCCCTCTTCGCAGCGATAAGGTGCCGGATCATAGGAAAAAGCTCCTTTTTGACGGCTGAAAAGTGGATTGGCATTTGTTTGAATTAGGGTGCCTTTCGAGCTCAAAAAATGCGTTTTATACAATAAGCCCCCTGCCGCAGGCTCTCTTTTGCCGTTTCGTTTCAACGAACGGTTTTAGAGCTTAGAGGCAGAGCTTCTTCCTCTGTGGGCTTCAGCCCCTTTAATAGAGATTGCCTGTAGATATTTGAAAGGGGTTGAAACCCACAGAGGAATCCGGCAAAGCCGGGAACTTATCAACGGCAAAAGAGAGCCTGCGGCAGGGGGGCTTATTGTATAAAACAGATTTTTCAAGTCCAAGAGACATCCGAAACGAAACAAATGTTAATCCGCTTTTTTGACCTCAAAAAGGGCCTTTTTCGCCTTTTTCGAGCATTTTCAACAATTACGACCGTCCTCTTTGCCATTACGACCGTGCTAATGTGTAGTGCACTCGGCACCTCGCGAAGATTAGGACGGTCGTAATGGCGATTAGGACGGTCGTAATTGAAAAGAGGACCGTCTTTAGGGCAAAAAAGCACCTGAATTTCCTTGCGATATTTGGAACGCCGTCCGTTTTATTTTCAAATATTCGATTCTCCGGGAGTTAAGCTTTATCACTTTGACGGCGTTTCCGGTTTTCGGTAATCAGATTGCACACTTTTGGGAACGGACTGCGCACCTCTTTTTTTCTATTGTCAGAAAAGGGGGGTTAAATCGTGAAAAAAGTCAATCCAAAATCGATCAAGATTTCGGACGAAATAGAAAAACAGTCGAAAATGGGGGTTATTGTAATTTGTCAGGTTTGCAGAAGATTCAAAACTTGACAGATTTGAAGCAAATCGGATTGCATGGGCATGGAAACACCAATAAAAATAATTTCATTTTTATTCACTCTATCTGCAATATTTGTCTACCTTTGCCAAAGGAGTGTTAATAGTAACAACTAAAACAATTAATTATGGACAAATTTATCAATCCCTTCTCGGATTACGGCTGGAAGAAAATTTTCGGCAGTGAAGTAAGCAAAGATCTTATCATCAGCTTTTTAAACGAAGTCATTCAACAGGAAGTAATAGTCGATATCACATTCCGGAATGTCGAGATGCTCGGTTTGAAGCAGGATCAGCAACGTGCCGTTTTCGATATCTTTTGCGAAAACGAAAAAGGAGAAGTCTTCATTTGCGAGATGCAGAAAAGCCGTCAGAAGTATTTTTCCGACAGGGTGTTGTATTATGC
>NZ_QUGV01000052.1:4955-5211 GCF_003479205.1 Parabacteroides sp. AF17-28
GAGTGTTAATAGTAACAACTAAAACAATTAATTATGGACAAATTTATCAATCCCTTCTCGGATTACGGCTGGAAGAAAATTTTCGGCAGTGAAGTAAGCAAAGATCTTATCATCAGCTTTTTAAACGAAGTCATTCAACAGGAAGTAATAGTCGATATCACATTCCGGAATGTCGAGATGCTCGGTTTGAAGCAGGATCAGCAACGTGCCGTTTTCGATATCTTTTGCGAAAACGAAAAAGGAGAAGTCTTCATTT
>NZ_QUGV01000053.1:0-5158 GCF_003479205.1 Parabacteroides sp. AF17-28
CTGATTTCTTCGCTGTCATTAGAAAGACCGGCCCAAGCAACAACAGTAATCTTCTTTGATCCCGGGCAGCTGATCTCAACCGGCTTTACCTGGAGAAGATAATCTCTGTCGACTGTGATTTGTTTATAGAAATCATCGTTTTCGTCGAAAACGTACAGTGTAGTGCTCTTAACGTCACCTCTTGAAGTGATATCCTGATTTTCCGAATAAGCTTTGAGAATAACGGAGAAAGGAGCTTCAACGTTCAAAGGCACCTGGCTGTCTTCAACAGAATAAGAATCGCCATCGGCAGAACAACTAACAAAAGACAGGATTACGGACAGTGTCCATATTGTGAAGAAACAATTTGTGAAAATTTTACCCTTTTTCATGACCCTAATTTTTTTATGCAATTTATAAACCCTATACTCTGCGAGAACTTTTCCCTCGGTTAAGACCCTCATCAAAACCTCTTGTTTCTCGTTGACAATGCAAATATATGGCAGCAAATCGGATCCTGCAATAGTTTTGTGTATAATAAATGTTAAACGCATCAAAATAGTTTGAGAAAATATCAAATAGAGGGCTAAAACTGTCTCAAAAGGGTGTAAAACTATCATATCCGCCCTTTGTATTGATAGGAATGACTGTCTTTTGTGCATTGGTGAAAGTATCAATTGCGATAGTATAAGTATCATAGTAGATGATTGTCTTTCGTTTTCTTTTGATGAGTGGTAAAAGTATCACAATAGATGGTGAGCGTATTATTAGGGGCGTTTTCTGTGAGACTTCTGATATTTGTCCTTTATGTTCTGTCTTTTTATGGTATGCAGTTGTATGGTATTTTTGTATCTGTGTGATTTGTCCAGGTAAGAGAGCATCTCCAAGAAAAAGTGAGCTATCCTGTTCCCGCGCTCCGACGCGGGATCGCAAAATAGCCTGCCACATCCTAAATCATCATTTACAAGTTTTGATAAAGCCTGTTCTTCTGCGATCCCGCGTCGGAGCGCGGGAACGGGATAGTTTATATCTGGCAATTTCTGAATCTCCTGCCAATAAAAAAATTTGACAATAACCCCTATTTCAGCCATTTTTCTATTTCATCCAAAATCTTGATCCATTTTGAATTGACTCTTTTCACGGTTTTCATCATCTTTGCTGACAGTAGACGAAGCGAGGTGCGCAGGCAATTTGGAAAGCCGTGCAATTTGATTACCGAAAACCGGGAACGCCGTCAAAGTGATAAACCTTAACTCCCGGAGAATCGCCTGTAGCAAAATAAAACGGACGGCGTTTCAAATATCCCAAGGAAATTTTGGTGGTTTTTTCCAGTGAGGACGGTCGTTTTTCAAAAGAAGACGGTCGTCATCGCCATTGTGACCGTCCTCATGGGTGATGCACTCGGCACCTCGCGAAGATTATGACGGTCGTAACGGCGAAGAGGACGGTCGCAATGGTAAAAAACTCCCGGGAAAGAGAAAAAAGCCCCTTTTTGACGTCCAAAAAGCAGATTAACATTTGTTTGCTTTCAAGCCTCCTCTTAGCCGGAAAAATACGTTTTTTACAATAAGTCCCCCCCGGGGAGTTAAGAGTTGAAGGTTGGAGGACACAAAAAAAGAACAGGCAGTGTCGGCCATCCCAAGAGAAAGCGAAGCTTTCTAAGAAGGGCCTAAGCGGGCAGGCGTCAAGCGAAGGGTAAAGGCGAAGCGTCCGGAGCCTGCGCTGTTTGAGCGAAGCGAGTTTCGCAGGCGACAGCGTAGCCTTTGCCCGAAGTAGCCTGGCCGGTTAAGCCTTGATCTTTTGATTACTTTTGGATCAAGCCAAAAGTAATATTAAGGTACGCGTGCGTACCTTATAAATAGTATCGTAAAGAACTGTGTATTCCGACAGGAAGAACCTATATAAAAAAGGTGGCGTACACGCGGAACAATCCGGATGTACGCCTATGCATATAAAAATTGAGGGTAAAATAATTTACATTCATGTTTAGTATTCAGACAACCTGCTTTGACCGGCTTCGCCAATCCTTTACTCTCCTTTTTTCAGCTAAGCCCTAATTCTAAACAGTTGTCTGCTATTTCTTTGCAAATGTAAAGCGAGTTTTCTGGTCTTACAATAAATCGTGCATAAAAGATGTTAAACAAATCAATAATGATTGTGTTTGTATCATATGATTATTAAGGCTTGGGAAAACTGCCGCTTATTTAAAAACGCGAAAAGCCGTGATTCTCATGAATTTTTTTGAAATAAATAGTGTCAAAAGTGGTGAAAGGAGAATTTTTTTTGCCATCTTTGCAAGAGAATGTTGAGAATAAATTGTAGAGTTGTAGAAGGATAAATAATAAATGCATATAACCATGAATAAGAAATCTCTGTTCAGAAGGATGAGTGGAGTATTGTTGTGTACTCTCCTGAGTACTTCGGCAATCTTGGCAACCAATGAAAGCGGGCAATTTTTCGGAAGTGAAACATTAATAGTAGTGGTCATTTTACTGCTTTTTTTGCTCCCTTTGTTTTTTTACATGCGTAAACTGCATTCTAATATGAATGGCCGTTCGGACCAGATCATAAAAGAAAATTTCGCATTAGAGAACTCGAATAAGGAACTGACTGCTAAAAACGGGGATCTACTTTCCCGGAATGGCGCGCTCGAGGAACAGGTTTGCCGTCAGGAGGAGAAAATCCAGGCGTTGCGGACCCAGAATGATGAATTGGCAAAAGCCAATGGCGAATTAGTACGCAAAACGTCCGAACTTGAATCGACTGTCTCTACCTTAAATAATAATAAGAAAGAGATGGAACAACTCATCGTGACCAAGATCAAGGAAAACGATGCGATCCAGCGCGAGGCTGTCGAAAAACTTGCCGAAGCCGAAAACCGACTGAAAAATGCAGAGAGCATACACGATAATTTCTTTATAGAGACCATCTACGAAATGCGTACGCCGCTTTCGTTGGTGTTGGGTTCCTTAGCGCTCGTCGTGCAAAACGACGATCCGGACAAGGATATGTCCACCCAGCTACTCTCGGCCTACCGTAACACGCTCGCCATGCAGGACTTGGCAGACCAGCTGATCGGCACGCGCCGTTCGAACGACGTCGCCAACTATCTGCGCATAGCCCGCTACGATATGGTCGACATCTCCCGCCAGATATGCGATATCTTCGTCGACTGGGTCGCCATGAACAATGTCGATTTCCGCATCAATACGCAGACACCCGCACTTTGGGTTTGGGTAGACCGCCGCAAGATCGAGTTCGCCCTCCGTATGTTGCTCTCGAATGCCTTTAAGAATACGTTCGCGTACGGTAAAGTGACGCTCGATATCTCTGTCGTTAAGGAAAACGGCAAAGCCTACTGTTCGCTTGTTGTGAAAGACGAAGGGCTGGACGAAGACGAAAGCGCACGCCGCGGCTTGAAACAAATCATGGATATGGCAGACGCCATAGGCGGTTTTTATCGGCATGAGGCCGATAAAAACGGAACCTCTTATGCGGTCCTGGTTCCATTGGGCAAGCAGCATCTGCTGGATCGCCGCGTGGAATTTGTTGAGCCCGAGGCCGACTTGGTGAAGCTGAACGCCCGCCAGAAAGAAGACATAGCCGAACTGATCCAGGTGATCCCGCAAAAACAGGAGACAGGCAAGAAACTGTTAGTGATCGACGACAGCGACCAGATCCGCTGGTTCCTGAAACACGTCTTCAGCAAAGAGTACCAGATTCTCGAAGCCCGTAACGGGCAGGATGGTGTGGATGTCGCCTTGGCGGAAGAGCCGGACCTGATTCTTTGCGACGTCATGATGCCGGTGAAAGACGGTTATGAGACCTGCCGCGAGATCAAGAGCGATCCGAAGATGGCGCAGACGCCTGTCGTGATGCTGACCGCCAAGGTGGAAAGCGAAGATGTCATTACCGGGATCGAAGCCGGTGCGGACGATTATATCACGAAACCTTTCGACGTCGAGATTCTGCGCAGCAAGATCAACAGCCTGATGAAGAAACGCGACGATATGAAGCGTTACTTCTCCCATACCACTTCCGCTTCGGAAGAAGAAAACGCGCTGCCGACCAATCCGTTTATGGATGCCGTCGTCAAGAATATCGAGAAACACCTCGACGATTCGACTTTCGAGGCAAAGATACTTGCGGACTCCCTGAATATGAGTTTGCCTACTTTGTATCGTAAGATCAAGCAATATTCCGACTTGAGTATCCTGGAACTGACACGTAACATACGCCTGAAAAAAGCGGCCGAGTTGCTTGCCACCCAACAATATTCCGTACAGGAAGTCGCTGAAATGGTAGGATTTAACGATACCGCCACCTTCCGTAAACGTTTCACGGAGCAATACGGCGTGACACCGTCGCAATACGGAGTACCGGCTTAATTTTGCAAAACAGGGGATGTGTCAAAACTGCCCTGTTCCCGCGCTTGACGCGGGATCGCATTAAAACCAACCGTATAAACAACTGATTGATAAGGCCTGTCCTTTTGCGGCCCCGCGTCATGCGCGGGGACAAGGGACTTTTGTCATATGTATCATAGCACTGGCCTGTCCTGGGAAGCCCCTGTCGTCCGATCATTTTTTTTCATGGAAGGTTAAAAATATCATGTTGATATGTATATCTATTAAACTAATTTTTATATATTTGCATCGTCTATCCGCTATGTGCATGATTGAGGGAAAATTGAGAAGCGAAAAAACACAAAGCGATTGTTGAAGCGGATGGCATGAGGGATTGATTAACAGCATATATGAGGGAATTAAGTATGAGGGTAAAATTGGAGGGAAGAAACTACATCCTTCCCGAAATTCTATCAAAATTAGATGTAAATAAATCAAAATTCGGTTTTATAGGCGCACCGCTTAAATTTGAGAGGTATGCCCCTAACTTGTCATTACTTTTTCATCCATCTTTGCAATGTCGGAAGACAACAACCCGAGACGATGAGTAAGTGATAAAGATGATGTTATATATACTATACATTATTAACGATAAAAATTAATTAGCCGATGGGAAGGATAGAACAACGAGCAAAAGCACAACAGTCGTTCCAGACAACTCAGTAAGCTATAGGGTAAGATAAATAATAACTAATTTATAAATAAAGAATTTTATTAACTCACTACTGTCCAAAGAAATTTTCTCAGACATGATTTAAATTAGTTTATATTAA
>NZ_QUGV01000054.1:0-4973 GCF_003479205.1 Parabacteroides sp. AF17-28
TAGAAATACGAAATCAATCTACTGTGTCAATCAAGCTGAAAGAAGATTCCGAAATGCTTGACGAGGTGGTTGTGATTGGGTATGGTACGGCTCGTAAACGTGATTTGACAGGGGCGATAAGTTCTATTCGTACAGAAAAACTGGAAATTGAAGCTCCAAGATCAATTGAAGATCTTTTACGAGCTAATTCCGCTGGAGTGAATATTAGTATGTCAACGGGAGCTAAAGGTGATGCCTCTATGCAAATTCGCGGTCAGAATACATTGAAAGCCGGTTCTTCACCCTTAATTGTATTAGACGGTGTCATCTATAATGGAAGTTTGTCTGATATTAATCCGATGGATGTCGCTTCTGTGGATGTGTTAAAAGATGCAAGTGCGGCAGCTATCTATGGAGCTAAAGCTGCCAATGGAGTTGTCGTATTTACGACTAAAAAAGGAAAAACCGGTAAACCTGTTATTACTTTTAATGCAAATATTGGTCTTGTACAACCGGCAAATCAGCCTCGCATCCTTGATGCGAAAGGTTTTATCCGTTTTCGACAAGACTATGAAATAGGAAGAAATAGCGATGAATATCATGCTCGTTTTCCTAAAATATTCGAAGATCCTCGCAAATTGCAGGGAATAGATCAACTGACATGGTATAATTATGATAAAATCACACCTGCGACGAGTGTGTCAGAAGAAGAACTAATTACGACTTGGTTAGGGAGACTCGACTTTAAGACACGTGAAATAGAAAACTATTTGTCTGGAAATATAACTCATTGGGACGATCTTGTTTTCCAAAATGGATTACAACAAGATTATACCGCAAGTATTTCCAATCGCAAAGATGATATTTCTTATTATTGGTCCATAGGATATGCGGATCGTGAAGGTATTGTTACTGGAGATCGTTTTAAAGTTTTTCGTACGCGTTTTAATGTTGAATCTAAGATAACAAACTTTTTGTCTGTTGGAGCTAATGCAAATTTTGCATCTCGAAATGAGGGATTTATGGCATGTGATTGGAGTCAAATGACTCGTATATCCCCTTTTGGGGCAAATGAAATCGATGATAAAGAGAGTAGTTATCGTCAATATCCAACTGGGGATATGTGGTGTATAAATCCGTTTTATGATAATAGCTATAGAGATCGTAAGAAAATGTTTACGACGTTTAATGCTAATATTTATAGTATAGTGAAACTACCTTTCGGGATTGAATATCAAATGAATTTTGTCCCAGACTATGAGTTTTATGAATATTATAATCATGATTCATCGGAACATGCACAATGGCGTGAAACAGGGGGAAGTGCAACGCGTGAAACAAGAAAGCAGTTTACGTGGTTGCTTGATAATATTATTCGATGGGAAAAACAGTTTGGAATGCATAGATTCAATGTAACGTTACTTGCAAATGCAGAAAAAGGACAGAAATGGTCTCAAAAAGCATCCTCATCCAATTTTTCCCCCAATGACATTTTAGGATATCACCGTTTACAAGCAGGAACAGTGCCGACGGTAAGTAGTGATGATACTTATCGTACAGGTGATGCTCTTATGGGACGGTTAATTTATACACTTAAAGATAGGTATATGTTGACTGCATCAATTCGTCGTGATGGATATTCGGCTTTCGGACAACAAAATCCTCATGCTTATTTTCCTGCTCTTGCATTAGGATGGAACTTTACTTCGGAAAAATTTATGCAACCTTTTTCGGGTTGGCTGAATTACGGCAAATTACGTTTGTCATGGGGTGAAAATGGAAATAGAGATATTGGTATGTATGATGCTCTTTCCGATCTTAAATCGGAACTTACTCCATTAATTGATCAAAACGGAAATTTGTATGTAAGTTCCGAGTTGTTAGTCAATCGTATGGCAAATACAAATCTTAAATGGGAGCGTACTAGTGCTTATAATATTGGACTGGATTTCTCCTTGTTTAATGAGAAATTGAGCGGATCAATAGATGCTTATCTATCTCGGACAAATGATTTGTTACTTGATCGTTCATTGCCTGAAATTATCGGGTTCAAGACTGTGGTATCGAATTTAGGGCAACTCCAAAATAAGGGGATGGAGATAACTCTTAATTCAACGGTTATGCAACGAGAAAATTTTGAGTGGTATCTTTCGGGAAACTTCTCGTTCAACCGTCGAAAAATTAATAAACTTTACGGAGACATGGTTGATGTCCTTGATGAAAATGGTAATGTAATAGGACAAAAAGAAGCGGATGATATTCAGAATAAATGGTTTATCGGGCAAGATCCTGATCGGATATGGGATTATGAGCGCGATGGCGTATGGCAATTAGGTGAAGAAAAAGAAGCTGCTAAATACGGTCTTCAACCGGGAGATTTTCGTTATGTAGATCAAAATAATGATGGATTATTGACTCAGGAAGACAAAGTGTTCCAAGGCTATAAGACACCTCGTTTTCGGTGGTCCTTGAGAAATGAGTTCCGTTTCCTGAAGGATATTTCGTTGTCATTTATGCTGTATTCTCATTGGGGTCAATATGCTGCGTTTAATAATGCTGCAAATTCCAATGGATTTCCTGATCGTTGTTCCGAGTATGATCTTCCGCGTTGGACTCCGGAGAATCCGCTTAATGATTATGCACGTATCGGTTCTAATAATAAGGGGTCGAATTATGTGGCAAAATCGTTTATTCGTTTGGAAAATGTTTCTTTGTCTTATAATGTGCCATCTCGTTTGTTGAGTAAGCTTAGTGTGCAAAATATGCGTTTGTCTCTTACTTGCAGAAATGTTGCCGTCTTTGCTACTCATTGGAATTTTTGGGATCCTGAACAAAGTAAGCCAACTCCCCGTACGTTTAATTTGAGTATCAACTTTACATTATAAATAGAATGATTATGAAAAATTTATTGAATAGTATATTGTGCACAAGCTGTTTTTTAGGAACACTTTTTATTTTACAAGGTTGTAGTGATTCTTGGCTCGAACCCAAGCCATTGTCATTTTATACTCCTGAAAATACATATGTGAATGCAGAGGGACTAAGGGGGGCCTTATTGGCCTGTGAGCGGAATATGCGTGGTGAGTTTTTCGGGGATGCAGCTCCGATATGTACAGAGATTATACAGTCAGACCTGGCGGTAGAAGCAGTGACGGATAAAGCCGGTCCACAAATGGATATGGATGTTTCTTTACTTCCTGATGCGCAATTGAACCATCAAAATAATACACGTGTAGGTTGGTATTGGAAAGAAGGATTTAATGGTATAAAATATGCCAATACAGTGATTTCTCGTATCGACCAAGCGGATTTGTCTGAGCAAGAATATAACGAGATATTGGGCACCGCCTATTTTCATAGAGCTTATCGTTATTTTAAACTGACCCATCAATTCGGAAATGTTCCTTTCATTGATGTGGAATTTACAACACCCAAATATGATTTTTTTACCCATGATCGATGGTCTATACTTGAACGGATGAAAAAAGAACTTGAATTTGCATATCAATGGATTCCAGAAGTTGTAGATAGAGGACGTACCTCAAAAGCTGCTTGTGGAGTTTTGCTAATGAAAGTTTGTATGGCTTTAACTGATTTTGATCGGGCTATTGAAATAGGAAAAGAAATCACAGCCAAACATCCGTTGATGACGGTGAGATTTACAACGAATCAAACGAAACCAAATACCAATTTAATGTTTGATTTGCATAGCGTAGAAGCAAAATTAGATCCTGCTAATACTGAGGGGCTGTTGTACGTAGTGGCTTATCCGGAAGTAGAAGGTTCTGCTGCCATGCAAATTATGCGCAATATTGTTCCTTTTTGGAATAGTGGAAGCATAAAAACACCAGATGGAAAAACTGGAACGGCAGAGACTCCGCATCCGGACGAAAAAGATCCGGAGATGGATTTAAACAGAACGTATGGAAGAGGCGTTGGACATTTACATTCCACATGGTATTTTAGTCATCAAATATGGGGGAATAAGGAAAAAAATGATTTGCGAGGAATTTATAATCGAGACAGTTGGAAACATACCGGTGATTTGAGATATAATAATCCTGCTTTAAAAAATGAGGAGAATGAATGGTATGGAAAGAATATTGTTAAAAATCCTGCAATGTCAGTAGAGGACACGATAAGGTGTTGGTACTATTGGCCTCATTACAAATCATTTGTTCCAAGTCCTTTAGATGCACGTTGGGAAGGGGGACAAAGTCCTTGGTATGTGTATCGCTCTGCTGAAGTTTGGTTGATGTTGGCTGAATGTTATTATTGGAAAGATGATTTCGCACAAGCTGCATCAGCTTTGAATGTTGTACGTCAACGTGCAGGTGCAGATCCTTTGACTTCGGTAGATATTAATATCGGAGAAATATTGAATGAGCGTGCACGAGAACTTTATTACGAAGAAAACCGTCATGTGGAATTGGTCAGAATATCGTATACTTATGCGAAAACGGGAAGGCCGTGCGAGGTTTTTGGAGGAAGAGTTTATCGACTTGACAATCTTAGTGGTCCTGGTGGTACTAATTCTAATATTAAAGAAGAAGGATATAATTTTTGGTTTGATTGGGTGAACGAGAAAAACAATTTCTATAACAAAGGTGTTAAGCACAAATTTGCTGAATATAAAATAAGTGTGCATCATATATTATGGCCGGTTCCGGCAAATGTGATTAATACGAATACGATGGGAGTTATTAATCAAAATGTAGGTTATCCGGGAACTGAAAATAATAAAGAACCTTTAAAGGTACCGTTGGATGGTTCTGTTATAAAGTGATATTTTATTGGAGATACTATATGATAACAGTACTATGTTTGGAATATGGTATGACGTCAAGATTATGATCCAGCCCGGGTTAGGTGAAAATATTCGTTATAATGGAGTCATACGGGAAGAAACCGTAACGGATGTAATGGAAGCCTTATCTCGCCTGAGTCATATAAGCTATCATGTGAAAGGAAAACATATAAGTATAATCTCTAAA
>NZ_QUGV01000055.1:0-2285 GCF_003479205.1 Parabacteroides sp. AF17-28
TCAATCACCAAATAAACAAACAATCAGCATGAAAAAAAAATTGAAGCCGCCGGCCTGAACCGGATGTTGCGCGAGTTAAATGAGACGCTGCAGCCAGCGGAAAAGCAGCTGCACGAGTTAGTAAAACGCTGTAACCAGGTGAACCGCATCCTGGAACACGCAGCCTTGGAGGAAGATATGGAGTGGAAAGACCGGGTCGTCTTCCACGGGCCGACACACCAGTTCCTGGCGCTCCTGGCGCCACTGATCAAGAGCGAGCACTGCAAGGTGGACGGGAAATGTAACCGCGAAGCCCTTCTGCGTGCGCTCGACGAGGTGATCAAAGTCTGTCCCGAAGAAGGAAAAGAGCCCCTGAAATTTTCCAGTTTATTGGATGCCGCCAAACGCTATCTTTCAGACGAATAATATTCGACACCCTTTTTACTAATAAAGCAAAAAAGGTGTGAGCTAACCGGTTCATTCTCCCTACATTTGAACAAATGCCGAACGAATCGACATAAATCACACAAAAGTTGCATTATGGTACAAATTAGTGTCTTTATTATGTTCAGAATTTATCAGGGAAATAGGGCCCTGGTAGCCGTGTTAACCGAAATCAAGGCGGGTCGCTACGCCCCCGATGTCCGTAAACTCCGGGGGTGCCTTGCCGAGGGCGACAAAGCGTCAGCCGAGCGGATCAAGAAAGGGCTGCCGGCCTTCACCGTTTCCGCCCTCTACAACGGCAAACGCCTCAAGGAATGCCTGACCGGCTATAACCCCCTGTTGATACTGGACCTCGACGGGTTGACGGCAGCCGATATCGTCCGCCTCAGGGCGTTGATCGAAGCGGCTGCCTACACCGTTGCCTGCTTCCTGAGTCCCGGCGGGGCAGGGTTGAAGGTGATTGTCTACGCGGCGGTCCGCCTGGAGCCGATCCCCGAGAACCACCGTGTCCTCTACGACACGATGAAGGCGTGGTATGAGAACCTCTTAGGTGTCGAGATCGACGCTTCGGGAAGCGATGCCGGGCGTCTGTGCTTCGTCTCGGACGACAGCGGGCTGTTCCTCTCACCCCGTTTCTCGGACTGGCTGAACGACACAGGGCAGTTGCCGGGCGATATTCCTATGTTAGAACCCTTGTTGCCCAGGATGGTTTCAAAGGATAAAAACCAGGCTCCGCTGTTTGCCCGGGCCCGTCATCGTGCTTCATGCAAGTCCAAATACGAGGATGGGAACCGGAATAACTATGTCTACCAATTCTCATGCCATTGCAATCGCCTGGGCATCCTGAAAGCAGAAACGGAAGCCTACTGTAACCAGAAGTTTTCCGATCTCCCTGCCGATGAAATCCGCCAGGCTGTGGAAAGCGCCTTCACGCATACCGATGAAGCGGGAAAGGAAGAAACTCCGGAAAAGGGAGAAGGGAAAGTGGAAGATATCCGCCGCTTCCTTTCCGCCGCATATACCTTGCGTTACAATGTCGTGCGCGGATTAATCGAATGGCAGCAAACGAAAAGGAAGGGCAGGAAAGACTTCGTACCTGTCACCGACTACTGGGAGAACTCCGTCTGGTGCGCGATGCAGATGGCAGGGATACGTTGTAAATTGCCTGAGCTCCATGCTGTAATCCATTCCGATTACAGCAAGGAATACAACCCTTTTACGGCCTATTTCGACAGTCTTCCGCCGTGGGACGGGACGACGGACCATATTGCCCTCCTGGCGGCCACAATCGCCACCGACCGCCCTGACTATTGGCAGACTTGCCTCTGCAAATGGCTGGTGGCAACCGTCGCCTGCGCCATCGACGCGAAGCAGGAAAACCACTCCGTCCTGCTGCTCAGCGGCGAGCAGGGGATCGGGAAAACGACCTGGTGCCGTCATCTCGTCCCTCCCTCCTTGTCCGAGTACATTTATACCGGTAATCTCGACCCGTCGTCGAAAGACGCCATGCTGTTGCTCTCCGACTGTTTCCTGATCATACTTGACGAACTTTCAGGGCAGAGCCGCATGGAGCTGAACCGCCTGAAGGTGATGATCACGAAAAACACGGTTCGCGAACGCCGTGCCTACGCCCGCAATGCCGAGACCTACACCCGCCGCGCCTCCTTCCTCGCGACGGTCAACGACAGCCAGGTGTTGACCGACCGTACCGGCTCGCGCCGTTTCCTCTGTTTTGAGGCGCAAGGCATCGACTACACCACGCCTGTCGACCATACCGGCATCTATTCGCAAGCATTGGCTCTCTACCGCAGTGGCTTCAAATTCTGGTTCTCCGACACCGACATCGCCGAAGTGAACACGAA
>NZ_QUGV01000056.1:0-2278 GCF_003479205.1 Parabacteroides sp. AF17-28
TAGTTTACCTGAGCGGGGGCATCGCTGCCCCAACTCGGCTTCAAAACCGTACGTGACAGTTTCCCGTCATACGGCTCCTCAACAATCTGGTGTTTGTCCCACATACTTCGTTCCGTTTCAGATTACTTTTTGTTTTAAAACATGTTCAAAGATAGTATTTCTATCCTTAAAGGATGAAGGTGTTACCACTTTTTCACTTTTCTGTAGCCCTCTTTCCTTTCTTTTCTTCCAATACTTGTCATCTCCGTCAAAAGGACTCTTTTCGCCTTTGACTTTGACATGTAGTTTGATTTTATAGTCTGAGTGCCTTAACAGAAGATGCTCCTCCTTTGTCTTGAACCTCCAAAATTCATTCTTATGCCTACGAAAGTATCTGTCTTTTATCCAGAATCTCGTTTTATGAGGGTGTCTATACATCGCCCATCGCCAAAGTTTAACAAATGTTTGATGGTCTATCCTTTCAAAGACTTTCCTTGACGACACGTGCCGAAAATAGTTTGCCCATCCCCGAACGACCGGATTTAAGTTTTTGATAAGTGTAGCCTGACTTTCTCCTCTATGCAAGCGTATCTTTTGCTTGATACTATACAGATGCTTCTTCTGACTTTCTTTGGATGGTTTGATAATTGTCACATAGCCTTTTGAAGTCGTGTTCCCCGGATACTGTCTGATATTAAATCCAAGAAAGTTGAAGCCCGGAGCTTCTTCCCCATCCATCTTCAATGTATGGCATATTCTTGTTTTTGTATCTTTCAGCTCCAGCCCCATCTTCTTTAACCATTCGACAATAAAAGCCTTGGCTGCCTTGACAATCTCCTTGTCTTCATGTATGACTACAAAATCATCCGCATAACGGATAATGGATATTTTACGTCCTGATAACAGGTAGCTTGCTTTCGGTCTTGTTCTTTTCATATAGTCGAACAATTCCTTCTTGAGCGCTTCTCTTGTTTCATTTTCCAATCCATGCAGTGCTATATTTGCCAACAATGGAGATATGATGCCGCCTTGTGGGGTTCCTTTATCGTTTTGATAAAAGACTTGGTTATCCACAATCCCGGCTTTAAGCCACGCTTTTATTAATCGTCTGATTCGTGGACTTGTATGCAATTTATCTAACAATTCATTATGATTGATGTTATCAAAACATCCTGATATATCAGCGTCTAATACATAAGCATTCTTTCTGTGAATGGATGAATAAATCGCTTCTATTGCATCATGACAAGAACGTCCCGGTCTGAAGCCATAACTATTAGGTTCAAATTTTGCTTCCCATTCCGGTTCTAATGCCATTTTTACGAGGGCTTGCTTTGCTCTGTCCTTAATAGTAGGGATGCCTAACGGTCGCTTTTCTTTCTTTCCCGGCTTGGGTATCCATACTCTGCGAATGGGCTTGGCTTCCGCTTTTAAGTCCATCATACCAGCTAATGCCTTACGTTCACGGTTTGTTAGAGCAGTCTTTCCATCTACTCCGGGTGTGTGTTTGCCCCGGTTTATTTGCGACACTCTCCTTACCGCTATAAGATTTGCCCCTTTAGATGTCAACAGTAAGCGTTGGAGTTTTTTTACTTTTGGGTAATCTTCTTGTTCCGAAGCTTGATAGATTTGCTTTTGCAGTTTGAACAACTTCCGTTCCAGCTTTCGCCAGGGAATATTGTCCCACTCATACCTCAATATTTCTACTTGGCTCATAATTTATTAACTGCTATTCACAACTCTATCTTCCAAATTATCGTGCCCCTGTCTGCATATCCTCACCATTACAGCAAGGCGTTGGCTTCTGGGGCAATCCCTCTACCGGAAGTCTTGGCTGACCGCTTACTCTTTAATAAGAGAACTGTCCGATAGTTACTTTGTTCCATGATTCCGTTTGACGTTTGGTACTGATTCTTGCTTTATGCCGAAGCCTCGGATGACATCAGGTGTGATTGCTGATTCTAAATCACCCATCCTTGCGGCTTGTACTATTTTAGTTGAAGCGTATCATTCTTTATTTTCGCTCCTTACGACCTTACGACACCTCTAACACAAGTTTCTCGCGTAATCATTATCAAACTCTACTGGATGGAGTGCCGGATAAAGACCTCCGGTTACCACCTTTTATCCCAGCTTCACACCGCAGGTGGTCAGCCAGTGGCATGTGGGATATGTTTTCATTCCGATGTCTGGAAGGTTGGAATTACACCAACACGAAATCATAGTTAGGCAGCCTGAACTGCCCTATACCCACCCATAAGAGAACTTATGGTTTTGGTATAAACAAATCGCACAAACA
>NZ_QUGV01000057.1:0-1941 GCF_003479205.1 Parabacteroides sp. AF17-28
TTAATATAAACTAATTTAAATCATGTCTGAGAAAATTTCTTTGGACAGTAGTGGCACAAACCATTAACATTATTAGAAAGCAACTTTTCAGTTTCATAATATAGATATTATTTTGTTTTACCTTTTAAATAATCACAATACAAAGATAGAGATAAATAATGTGAAAAAGATAGGTAGTACTCTCGTTGTTTATAGACGAATCTATCAAACTGTAAAAGTGAGAGTTTTAGCCCGTATCGTGCGATATACACCCTCTTTTCAGCTGAAAGTCGAAAGTTAAAAGTTGAAAGTTAAAGGAAACACATACTTTATTCACTTTCTATCATCATACTATTATTAGGCAGACTCATCATCCTATCTATTATACTCTCATCATCTTACAAGACTTATCAAAGATATGCACATTTCTACCAAAGCATACAACTAAAAATCAAAGCCATAGTAGCAAAAGTACCTAACATGGGGGTGTACAACTGTTCCTACACCCCCATGTTCAGGCCTCTGACATCCCAAGTGTGACCTACTTCGATCATTCGGGTGTTTCTTTACTTTTGTACTTACTATCGTAATTTTTAATAGTATGTTTTGTAAAAATAGCCTATAACTATTGTAAAAGTTTGTATATACAAAATCAAGATTACTTAAATGACAAAAAAGTGCTCCCCAGTGAAGGGAAGCACTTTTAATCTTATAGAGAATAATTACTTAACAACAGAAGACTGACTAACTTTATCCCAGTCCTTAACAGACATTTTTACAACCAATGTCGGTCTATTACCTTCTGAGCCGTCGCCATTACCTACAACAATTGCTTTAATGTCATAGAATTTGTTAGCTTTAATACCAGTATTTGAAGTATATGCATTACCACCGTCTACAGTATCAAAATCACCATTAATAGCACCGATCTCAATATTATAATATGCATTAAATGTCTGATCGTTAATAGCAACACCATTCTTCACACCATTAGTAATCTTAAAATCAGCATTAAGAGTTAAAATAGTAGGCTGTGCTTTTACTTCGTTAGGAATAACGTAATAGATAAAGTCCTTATCTAATGTGATAGCTTGTGCATCAACCTTACCTACAGTTCCAATAACCTGATCTACAGATTCAGCACTTGATGAAATATTATAAGCGACAAGTTGATCTGTATTAGAAACATTTTTCTTAGCCCATGTCCAAGGTTTCATACCACCAACCCATGCTGTAGCAGCTGTATAAGTTGTTCCAACTCCACTATATGTAACAGCCTGAGCCGCAGAGTTAATCGCCACATTCTTTAATGTAAGAGCCACATTACCTGCTGTAAAATCCGTTTGATATGCTTCACCATCAACAGAACCATTCATATCCAATGTAACACCTGTCAACTGTACTTTAGCCAAATCACGAACTAATTGAACATTAGCTACATTTTCTACTCCTGCTAATACAGTTGTTGTATTCGCTTGTACTCCATGCATTGGAATAGCTTCAGCATCATATAAACCATCTTTAACGCTCAAAGCAATTGGAGTTACCCCCAATATTTGATCATCAGTTAACACTGTAGTACCTAAATTTGCAAATGCTGCAGCTTTAACTACAGTTCCAACTTCCAAATCAGAAAAAGTAACATCACCTGAACCTGTTGATTGAACTTTTCTAAGAACTGTAGTTCCGTCTGCATTCAATAAAACAACACAAACATCCTTAATAGTAGCATCATTCGCTTTTGTTGCTTTTGTATTAAGCGTAATAGTCAAAGCGCCTTCACCTTTAGCCGGTTCCTGTCCACCTTCAATCACTTCGTCCTTCGAACAAGAAGCGAACGCACATGCGATCATAGTCGCATACATAAAATTTCTTAGTTTCATATTCTTCAAAATTAAAAAGTTAATAACACTACTGTCCAAAGAAATTTCCCCATAAGTTCAGTTGATCTGAATCGGAATC
>NZ_QUGV01000058.1:0-1773 GCF_003479205.1 Parabacteroides sp. AF17-28
CTTGTAAATGATGATGAAAGATCAACATCACTTGCACAAACCCAGACTTTCGCCTTCACGTCCTTTCGCATTGGCGTATTATTATCATCCGTCTTCGTCTGCACCAAATCGATCCCCCCGCTGAACGTGACGGGATATAAGGTATTGTCGTCGTTCGTGTCCGGTATCTCGGTCGCTTCCTTGGTGCAGCTTGCGGCACAAAGGAGAAGGGCTGCAGTTAGTAAAATGTGATTTGTTTTCATGTTCGTTGTTGTTTTATTGATTGTTTATTTATTATTCATTTGAGGGTCTGAAATCTATGTTTCCGCCGGAGACTTCCTCCCAGCTTGTAACAGTAGCCGTGATCGTGATCGACGGATTCGTGACCGGTGGAATCACTGGCGGTATTACAGGAGGGATCGGAATATCGGGTTCGTCCGGATCATCCGGGATATCCGGTGGAGTAGGCGGGTCGGGAACATCCGGAGTGTCCGGTCCGACCGGCAGGGCGGGCGAGCCGATCACGATGTCGATATTGTAGGCGACATTGCCTTCCGAACCGCTGCCTTCAAAATGTACGGGGAGGCCGGTGTATGACAGGTCATGCTCCGGATCGTTATCCCGCGTCAGCACAATATCGACCGTCAACTCCGTACGGGGCTGTACCAGCAAGCTACTGTTAAAGGTGCTTTCCGTCGAGATTTCCATACCGGTTTCCGTCTCCGCCTCATACAGCACTAACTTCGGCGCTTCCGTCCCGAACAACAGCTCACCGCTTGACAATTCGAGCCAGGCTTCCCGCGAAGAGCCCTCCAACCCCGCGAATTTCAGGTAATAGGTCTCCGGACGGTTTTCAGCAAGTCGAACCGTGATTTTCAGCAGCGACAATTGATGGGAAAACGAAAACAGGCTGTCCTGCCTATCGAAAGGATTCACCAATGAACCTGACTGTGCCTTTGTCGCTATTATGTCAGTCTCCCCATCGAGATGATACTCGACAAAACCGTCTTTCACAATGCCTTTCGGATAGTAACCGGTCAGATATACTTCCGAACTGTCTGCCGGGTAATAGCGTTCCGGTACAAATGTGATTTCGGAGTCTGTAGCGACTGCCTCCCATATCTCGTCAAATTGCAGGGTGCCGCTCCCTTTGGCGACGTTGAGAGCTGTGCTGTCGAAGTTTTCGATTGCCGCACGGCTCAATAGCTGTGTTTTCAGCCGGATGGGAACTGCAGCTGCCGGAGGATCGGGGTCGGGATTCGGTGGCGTAGGCGGGCCCGGTGGTATGGGCACGTCTGATCGGCTGCAACCGGTTAAAAGACAAATGCTACCGATCGTCATTAAATAGAATAGTATATTCCGAACTCCTGTCATTCCGTTTTTTAGTTTTACCCCTTTGATTTTCAAGTTTGACGTACCTTATTTATGAAATAAGGATATGGCTTTGTTCTTATTTATGAAATAAGGCGAAAACACTCTTCTAAGAGGTTTTTCTACCGTTAGAAAACAACCTTGATTTATTAGAATGGCCTATTTTTGATGAAGTAATTTAAGAATTGGAACAGAATGATTTTGTTTCTTTTATGAATACTCGTTAAAAGCATGGTTATTCCAGACCTTCTTCATCCCTAAACTTTGTTTTTTAAGGAAAAGGAGGACATTAGTCCGATTTTCTCTACTTTAATGTTAATCGAATGGTTTATTTTTATCAAATTTCGCGATTCTGTTTGGTTTTCATCAATTTTATTGTAATCTTTGCAGCAAGTTTGTTGGATAAATGAATTTCAACAAGTA
>NZ_QUGV01000059.1:0-1672 GCF_003479205.1 Parabacteroides sp. AF17-28
CCCGCGCTTGACGCCATAGCCGTCAAGCAAATCGAAGTAAGTGTTGTAATACTAGTAAAATAAGGGGGTATTCAATTATCTGTTGAAGAAAAGATGAATATAGATATTCTTCGAAATTCTTTAACCACAAGAATTTTATGGAACTGTGCAGAAGCAAATGGTTTCTATAAACGCTTTGGCAAAATAACGCCGCAAGTGTTTATAGATTTGCTTTTGCATTGTGCCTTGCATCAAGCAGGTTATTGTTCCTTAAGCCAGATGAGTAACTACTTATCCTGGCAATTGAATATAGATGTAAGTAAGCAGGCCATTGATGAACGATTTACGGACTCAGCTTATAAATATGTGTTGTCAGTCGTCAATTATATTGCCGGTCAACGTATGAGCAGTGCATTAGATACCTCTTTTTTAGAAGCTTTTAGCCGGGTTAGAATAAAGGATTCTACCAAGTTCAAATTACCATGCTGGCTGAAAGATCAATACAAAGGTCATGGTGGTTTTGGGGATATCCAGTCAGGCATGTGTATTCAGTTTGAATATGATCTCAAATCCAATGCGATTATAGGTTTTTCCCTGACCAATGAAACCCGAAACGATTTTGAAGAGTCCAGAGAAGAACCACAGCCAATTCTTTCAAATGACTTACTAATCCGGGATTTAGGCTACTGGAGTATAAATAAGTTCAAACAAATAAAGTCTGCAGGAGCATTTTTTCTCTCCCGATTAAATACCACGGTAGAACTATTTGATTTGCAAGGAAACAGGTTTGAATTAAAGACAGTCTATCAGAAGATGAAAAAATACCGACTGACTCATCAGCAGTTTATAGTCCGGTTAGGAATAAAAGAGCAGATCGTGGTTCGGCTATGTGTCAGTTTAGCTTCTGATGAAGTATATGAGAAACGCATTACCACATTGAAAAAGCAAAATCAGAGATATAAAAATGCAACAATTCGCCAAGAGACAAAGGACAGATATCATCTGAATCTATTTGTTACTAATATACCCTGCCAGATACTTGATACCCCGGATATTTTAAAGGCATACCATTTTCGTTGGCAGATAGAATTGATTTTTAAACAGTGGAAAAGCATTGCCGGCGTGGCTTCTGTTACAGCTGTCAGAGCAGAACGTTTTCTTTGTATTCTATACGCCAAACTTATTCTGATTCTAATAAATTACAGATTTATGCGTGTTATACAATCTTTCTATTATCGTACAAATCAACGGCTTTTAAGTCCATACAAATGCATGCAAAGCCTTTGGCTACATTTTGATATAATCTGTGATATTCTAAAGAGGAAAGGTTGGCGAAATACAACATATATAGACTCCCTGGTCACCCGGTTTAGTAGAAATCATTATCTGGAGAATAGAAAAAAACATATCACGTTTGAAGATTTATTTTACTATTATCTTAAATAAAATAATTATATAGACTATATTTAAATAAAAAAACCGGAGTCCCTTGTTGTCCTGACAATACTCCGGTTCTTACTCTAAAAAACTAAACGTTCTTTATCATGGTGAAAAATACGAAATCAAACCCTGTTCCTCAAAAGAATGGGGTAAAAAAAGCTCTAATACGTACTTTTTTAACATAATCTCACAAAACCACTGCCTTTTTGCTATTTAGAGACATTAGCTTGACGGCTATGGCGCTTGACGCGGG
>NZ_QUGV01000006.1:0-206084 GCF_003479205.1 Parabacteroides sp. AF17-28
GATTCCGATTCAGATCAACTGAACTTATGGGGAAATTTCTTTGGACAGTAGTGGGTTTGTGCATTCTTTTCATGCTCAGATAATGATGAACCGGTCAATCTAACGATTACGCCTGTCGTGCCGGACGCAACATTGTCATTGGCGGTACAAACTGATAATAGGGTAAAAACGAAAGGCGGGTTTATTGCGGATGGAACAGGCGATATCACTTGGGACTACAAAGTGAATACATTGACTGCTGTGGTATTTAATAATGGAGCATACGGTGATATCCTGGGGAAAGGGCATATTGCTGATGTCTTTACTAGTAAATATAATATAGCAACTAAAACTCCCACGTTAGAAGTAGAAGTACATTCTGGTGGAATCATGTTGCTCCTCATTGCTAATTTGGATGTGGATGGTCAGATTGTGAAAGATTTAAGAGCTTCTGCAGCGAGCAGTGATGCTTCAAAACATTTGAGTTATCAAGACGTTTTAGCTCTCACAACTTCTTTGTCTGATGAAGGAGATGTCAAGGGCTTAACAATGAGTAGTGAGCTGTTAACGGGGTTGAATATTGTTCCTGGAGTTAATTATATTGGGTTTGATAATAAAGGAGCAAATAAACCTTATAACGATGGTACAGAAATATGGGGGCAAGGTCCGGTTGATTTAGTACGTACAGTTTCTGCAATTACTTTGGAGAAGATTGACTTGCCAACTGTCTCTGGTGAAATTTATCAGAGTGTAAAGTTTGAACCGAAGGAAGTATTTGTTGCAAACGTAAAGAGTACGGCTGGTATTGGAGCGTCAAGTACTGATAATATCACAATAGAACAAACTGCTAAAGATGGTGTTTATTACTTGGCTCCTGCAGAATACTTCAAAGAGACTGGCTCTTTGAAGTATGGTATATCTTCAGAAGCTCCTGCAGGTACCGTTTTATTGGAAAAATTATCGGAGGTGACACTAGAAGTTGGAAATGCTTTCGAACCGAAACTTTCTCCCTGTTATGTATATCCGAATCAAAGAGGAGAAGCAGATTTTGCAAAAACAGAAGATATAACGGATCCTAGAAATTATACTTTACTTGTTGTAAAGGGTGATTATACATATCGTTTAATAGATGATCCTACAAATACACCTGTAACAGAGGAAAATCGTTATTATACTGTGATTGTAAACGATAAAAGATTTGGTGAGATGGATTATTCTGGTAGTACTGAACATGAACATATTAAGCGTAATACGAAATATAATATTAAGCTTAGTATTCAGGGATCGGGGTCTGATAAACCTTTTACCCCTGCTGCTTTCGCTCACGTAGCCGCAAAGATTGAAGTTGCCGACTGGAATGTAATCAACATCGAACAGCCTGTAGATTAAGAAATAGGGTAATAATAAGATATAAAAATAAATTATTATGAAACATATAGCAATAATAAAGCAGTCTCTTATACTGGTAGCCGGTTTGCTTGCTGCGCTGTTGACCAGTTGTATCAAGGATGATCTGGCTGAATGTAGCAAGCTGACTTTAAAGGTTGAAGGTTTGTCTGGTAATGAAATAACCGATATTACCCGTCTGGGGCTGGTTACGGATGCAACATTGTATATCTTCGATGCAAACAAGAACTTCTTGGAAGCGCGTGATCTGGATAAAGATTTTATCTTGGCAAAAAATGAGATTAAACTGGATAAGTATCCGGATAATACTAAATTGTATATTGTGGCTTGGGGTAACTTGGAAGGAGGAAACCAAACTGTTACTCAGCCTAAAAATATGGACGATCTGAAACTTCAATTGAAAAGTACCGGTGACGGTTATGCGCAGTCGCCCGACAGTTTGTATTTCGGGACGAAAGAAGTGACTTCTTTGGGTAGCGGTATCGTTGGTGGAGACGGTGAAGTTGTCATCCGCTTGAAAACCGGAACTTATACGATTAAGACTGATGGTTTGCAGACTGCATTGGATTTTTACGGATTGAAGAGTTCCGGTGATTTTGATTTTTATATCAATAAAACATTAGATACTTACGATGCTGCCGGTAAGCAACTTGGCGACTCCATCCCCTATAATCCGGAAGGACAGTATGATGACCAGGCTATCGAATGGTTGACTACAGGCGTTATCGACAGTGAGAACACCGGCGGAAAGCAGAACTCTTTTTCGGGTGAAAGAGTGGGTGTCAGAGTGAAAAGTCAGAATGGCGCTGTCGATAAAACAATCTATGAAGATATTAATGGAAAATCATTCGATATACCTGAAGGTGGACGTTTGGATGTTATTATTCAGTTCGAAGATGGTAATATTTCAATCCGTTCGCGTGTCACTCCTTGGGGTGTCGTAAACGATGATATCGAATTTTAATCTCTAAAGAAGTAAAGATATGAAACTAAGAAATATAATAGCAATCGGTTTATCGTTGGCTGCCCTGGTGAGCTGCTCGAAAGACAGCCAGCCAATAAACGTGAAGGACCTGAAGGATGCCAAAGTAAATATCTCTTTGAAACCTTCCCTTTCCGGATCAAACCTGAAAGCGGGCGGAGATGATTATGCTCTGGATGGCGAGACGAATATAAATAGTGTAACAGTCCTTTCTTTTTCTGCTGATGGTTCGCAGATTTTGGTTGATCCGTATTGGACAGACGGGATGTCGACTGCAGATGATGTAACAACTATCCTAAGTGTCCCGACAAAGGCAACAAATGCTTTGATTGCCGTTCTTGCCAATGTTCCGGAAAATGCATTTAGTGGAGTAACTACCTATGCTGCATTTCAGGATCGTTTGGCTCAGTTATCTGATCAGTCGCAAACGAATCTGGCCATGAGTGCCCAAGTGATTGCAGCCAGTGCTGAATTAGCAGAGGGTGACAACTATATCGGATATACTTCACAAACGAATATCAATAACATCAATACTCCGTTGGAATTAACCCGTCTGGCAGCCCGTATTGAGTTGGTCGGCGCAACGACGAATTTCGATTCGAAAGCATCTTTGAGAGGACGTACCGTCCGGATTAACAGTATCTATCTGGCTAACCAGAAGACAGCTTCCCGTTTTGCCAGTACGGCTTATTGGGGTGCGGTGATGGCTGAAGGAAATTTGGCTGATGGCTCTCCTGTAACAGTGGGACAGAACTTGCCGATCGCAACTGTTCCTTTCCGCCAATATGTAATGGAAAATACAGATGAGAACAATCCGACACAGGTTGTGATCAATGCTACTATTCTGGCTTCTAATGGTTATCAGGAAGAAACAAAAGCATTCGCTGCTACTGTTAATGAAAATGGTACAGTGCTTCCCGGTCGAGGCGAGGCTCACAAATATGTGAAGCGTAACTACATCTACCGTCTGAATATTTCTTTCGGTCCGAACAGTTTCACTGGTATTAGAGACGAAGATCCGACACCTCCAACGCCTCCTGCTCCGACAACGGGTGATCTGACAGTTAGCGTTCAGGTAATTGGCTGGGGAGATGTTCACCAGATATCCATAGTAAAATAAGTACGAGGGTAAAATAAATAAAAGTATAAACGATTAAAAATATAAACTGATGAAACTACGGAATATTTTTTTAGCAAGTTTGGCAGTTTGCACAATGGCAAGCTGTTCAAAAGATGAAACGATAGACTATTCGCAAATGGGACCGGTGGATGCTTATGTGTCTTTTGGGGTGACTGCAGCTTTGCAAACAAAAGCGGATGGGGAAGCATTAGCTAATGAGGGTAAAGTGCAAAAATTGACGGCCTTAATTTATAAAGGAACTGATGACAATGCAATTTTTGTTACTTCTGATACAAAGGTTAGCGAAGGGAACATTAGTGAGATCAAACATCTTACAGTAAAAGTGACTCCTAATACCGATGGAACATCCTCAGACGATGACTTTATTGCTGTTTTTTTGGGTAACTGTGAGTTGACGACTAACCCTGCAACTTTGGGTGATTTGAAAAAGCTTGTTTTGACTAAAGATGCAAGCGCATATAATATTGGTGATGTTCTTCCTATGGTTAGTAAAGAAATTAAGTTTAAAGGACTTCGCCCTATTATCAAGAAGGACAATGGTGATATTGATTATTTTGAAAACTGGGTTAAAGATGGTGGAGGTGTAGTCGCAAATGCTACTGCTTCTACGACTGATCCTGAAACTCCGCCGAGTGGATATAGTGAGTCTGATCATGTTGTTTTAACGCGTTTGATTTCAAGAGTTCAGGTTGAGTCTGTGACATTAAAGTTAACAGAATATCCGGGGGCTAGTATTACCTTAAAACAGATAGCTTTGGCAAATGTTAAAACTAAATCAAAATTTGCGGAAAGTGAAGGGGCTTATGTGAAGGGTTATAAATCTGAAGCATATACTGCAGTACAGTATTGGATTGATCCGACTAGCGACGTTGTTAAACATTTTGCAAGTAGTGAATATAATGTTAGCGCCAATAATAATGAAGTGAAAAAGGAATCTTTTGCTTCTGATAAATTTGTAAAATATGTCTTTTCGAATCAAGCAAGAACTGGAACGGAAACGGATAAAGCTCACGAAGATGGCATATATGAAACAGGTGTAATCCTTGCTGTCGATTTTAAAAATGCAGCAGGAACTGTAACGAGAAAACATATGCGTGTTCTTCTTAAAGATAATAAAGAAGGAAGTGTGCCTGAAGTTTTGAAGAATTACATATATAAATTGAACATTACAATTACTGGAGAAGGTTCTGAAAATGAAGATGATATCAAGTTGAACGCCCATGTTTCAGCTATTATTGAGGTCGCTCCTTGGAATGTAATTGAACAGAACGAAGAAGATGCTAATTAATTGATTAAAATACTACCTATAAAAAGGCAATCTGCGATGCAGGTTGCCTTTTTTTTATGTCTGTTCTTTTGATATATTGTTTTTGAATTGTGAGGAAGGGGAACGTACTTCCTAAGAATTATAATTCGTTTATCTCGTCAGCCGAAAGACCGGTAGTCTGCATGATTATCTCTATGGGAAGGTTCAGTTTTTTCATATTGCGGGCCGCTTCATGCATCCCTTCGATCTTTCCTTCGATCTTTCCTTCGATTTTCCCTTCGAGTTTGGCAGAGTCAAGAACATCGTTTTGTATCAGTATGGCATTGACATGTTCGTCATATTCCAGGCGTTCCTTAGGACTCATGCTGTAGTAGGCAAGCTTTTGACGTGCTTCTTCCAGGCCGGGAGCTTGGGTGCCGGGACGTATACGCCCTGTTTTCAAGTATTCAATCCATTCCTCGAGAGGCGTAATGGCTACTTTGTTGAATTCGTATACGCGAATCAGGAAGTATTCGGGAGATAATTCTTCAGGAAGTTGACGTACGAGAGCCTCTTTTGCTTTTGTGCTAATTTCCAGACGATTGCCGGTGTGTACGCCTTTGAATATATTTTGTCCGTGATAGAGGTAATCGTCCCCTTTTCCTATATCGAAATAGAGGATACTGACAGAGTATATCTTTTTTACTTCGTCATAACGTTCCCCTAATGATATGTGTTCCATACTGACTTTTGTTATCCCAGAGCGGATGCGTTCGAGATAATAAATCTCGCGTGCATTATTTACTTCTATGATTATTACTTCTCCATTGCTGTTTTTAGCTTTGATATCCATGTGGTTGAACTTGTCGTCAGCTGTAAACTGGTTGCTTTCACTTTCGAGCAGTTCAATGATTTCAACCTTTTCATTCAGCAAAACAGTGAGGAACCCTTCCAGCACCCCAAAGTTTGCCTTGTTCCGTAACAGGCGCTTTATTGCCCAATCAAAACGGATGTATCTGTCCTCTTGTTCCATAACCGATTGTTTTTTAGTAAGTATATGCAAAGTTACTCTTTTTTCCGGGTGGCTATATATATTTATCGATATTTGGGAGGTGTGCCAAAAATCCTATAGAGCAACTTGTGCCCCTGCAGCCATTGAAGTACCTGTTTGGAATATAATTATCAAGTATATGATGCATATAATGTGTTATTAAGATGATAAATATGGCTAAGAATAGCTATATTTGAGTGGTATTTATTGCGTGTAATTGCTTGTACGCTTTGAAAAACAACCTAATATAATTCAATTTGTAAAAAGTGGGCAATGAATTTGTAAATTCTTGTCATACAGTAGTTGAGAAGTTGAAAAACATCTGTTTTAAGGTGTTTCTATCGTATTTTAAGGGCACATCTATCAATTTAATACATTGGTATTTTCACCTATTAATCTTGACATTCTCACCTATCGCATAATCTTAATATTCACCCTACTTTTGCAATGTAAGTTAAACGAAAAAATATTAGGTTATGAAACTGAAGAATATATTATCGATTATTTGCTGCTTAGTTGCAATGGCATCTTGCTCTATGGAAGACGACACTATGATGAATGATACATCAAAAGAACTTCTGAACCGGAATTCAGACAGAGAAGCGGTATTAAGCATTAATTTATCGTCCAGCGCTCTTCTGACTAAAGCGACTGAACCAGCTAATGGAGATAAAGAAACAAAGTTGGAGAATTGCGTACTGGCTTTGATGGAAGGAAATGATGTTTTGGCTGTAAGAACTTCCAGCGATATAACAGATGGTAAAGTGAACGATGTAACATTCCTGACTAAGGTTAGAAGCGGTTTGAGCGTTATCGCAATCGTCAATGTTGCTAATCCAGCTGATTATTTAAGCGCGACAACTCGTACCGCATTAAATAAGGTGGTTACTGTCGATCCTAACAGTGCGGCATCCTTGGTTAAACAGGGTGAAGAGGCGGTTAATTTTCCTGTAGGGTTCGGTTCTGCCTCTACGGCTCCGACTGCAGAAAACACAATGCCTGTGGTAATAAAGGTTGCTCAAGTAGCTGCTAAAATCCAGTTGTCTGAATTTAATGTTACATACGCAACAGGTACCATGCAGAAAGAAAAATCAGTTACACTGACTTCCGTATCGTTTGAGAATATCAATAAGAAGAGCAATGTATTTACAGAGGCTACTTTGGATAAAGATAATACGCAAGGAGCTACAATGGCTAAGGCTTTGGCAGCCGGTACAAATGAGATTGGCACTACTGTTTATTCTTACGCTAACACGAATGCCGCCTCTCCTGTAAAAATGACATTGACATTCCGTATCGATGACGAAGGCAGTATGCAGGGTGGAACCGTTACAAAGACCTATATGATTAACAAGTCTAACGGTTCTACCTCTTTTGAAGGAAGCGGAAGCGACAATTATGTGAAAGCAGGTTATCTGTACCGTATCAAAGTAAATATGACGGTTAACACGCATGCTGTCGATACAGACGTTGTTTGCTACACTCAGGATTGGGAACACAATGAGGTGTCTGTAGATATGAGCGAAGTTAGAGTAAATAACTAATAAGAGTATAAACGGGTAAATTTATATATTATGAAATTGAAGAATATAGTTGGATTAATATCTGCAATAGGCCTGATGCTGGTTTCCTGTTCGAAGGAATCGATGGTCGACGGGCCGGATGTAACAGCAAAAAGTGATACCTCTTTTGATATCACACTGGTCTCCGAGGGAGTTGAAACAAAGGCTCCTGCTCCCGGATATACCTATGCGACAGCCGACGAAATAAAGATTCAGACTTGTGCGATCGCTATCTTTGATGCTTCCGGCAAAATGGTAGGGTTTAAGTATTCTACTTTTAACGGAGTATCCAATGATACTTATGATTCGAAAGAAGCGTACAAAGTTACGGATATTGAAACGAGGTCAGGGGACGTGAAGGTCTTGGTTGTTGCCAACCCTGTTTTATCAGAAGCGGAACTGAAAGCTTTGAATACCTATTCTACTTTTAAGGCGCAATCGGTCAAACACGATAATGCAAATGCAGCTCCGCTTACCGCTTCAAACCTAATCAAGTTCGGCGAGGTAACCGAAACATTGGGAACTGCCGTTAAACAGACAATCGTCGTTCCGCTTACCCAGGTGGCGGCACGGGTCGATGTGACATACAATGTGACGATAGGCAGTGGTTGGACTACTGAATTGGAGAATAATACGGTAAATGGCATAAATATTCAATCTAAGATCTTTTTACCTGAATATGATATTAACGGATATAACTTTGGTACTTCGACTTTAGGCAATAAATCCAATGTTGTAATCTCTGAAAATAAGATATCTTTCTATACATACGAGAAAAATGAAGCAGTAACAATAATGGTACCGGTGAAACTTAGTTACAACAGTCTGTATGTCGAGAGTAAGATATATCAATTGTCTTTGTTACCGACTTATGTAAAAGACAAGTGTTCGACAAACGGTTTTGTACATGGCCACTATTATGAAGTGACAGGTAATCTGTCTATCGATAGGGCATTTGATTGTAAGATCAAGTGGGAGGTTAAATCATTTAAGTCTGCGACTGTTACAATTCCGGCATTTGAATAACAAATAAAAAACATTGGATATGAAACGATATAAGAATTTATATATTATCACCTTCATTTTAGGCTTGTTTCTTTTTAACGCTTGTCAGGATGAAGATCTGATCAAGAAAGGTGGTCAGGTAGAGGAAGGAATCCCGGTTGTAGCGAAATTGTCTTTCGCATCGGAAGATAGAGGTAACAAAGTTGTAACGAAAAGTGCACTTTCCCCGACAGTCGAATATACCGTGCATGATATGTACGTTTATGTGTTTAGACTGCAAAACAATGCTTACGTGAAAGAATTCGGCTCCCTGTTTACCGGAAGCGAGCTTGGCATTACCTCTCAGAAAGGTGACAATGGCGGAACTACGGCTGGGGCTATCACGCTGAATATAACCTCGGGTGCGAAGAAGATTTTTGCTATCGCAAATGTAGGAGAAAGGACACAATATGAGCTGACAAAAGCATTGGAAGATGTTGAAACATTGAGCGATTTGGAAAAATTGGCCGTAGACTTGACCAGTCCTGAAGCTCCGGTAGACCGTGGTAGCGGCCGTTTTCTGATGAGCGGTTCTTTTGCCCCTGATGCAAATACGGCGACGGCTTCGTTGACGGGCGGGGATGTCTCAATCGACGGAGAAGGCCACCTTACGACTAACGGGAAAATCTATTTGATCCATCTGGACTCCCGTATGGACTTTAAAGTAAGGACATCTCCTAAAAGCGGAAAAAAGCCGAATGGAGAGACTACTCAATCAATCACATTCGTTCCTAAAGGATATCGTGTCGTTAATGTACCGGTTTCTTCTTATTTATTTGAAAGAACATATAGCGATGTAGTAGGAAGTACGCATGATGTTGTGGGCGATTCCGAGGAGGCTGATGCTGCTACCGGCTATCATGATACAAAAATAGACGGGGAGTATGTGAATTTCGATGAACAAACTTTTGATGGTGGCAATACGATTGGCGGTAACTTCTCTTTTTATATGTTTGAGAATCGTAAGCGGGCATTAAACTCAATTAACGATTATGCGGAGAGAGAAAGACAGTATAAGGATCCTAACAATGGTAGGAATGGCGATTATATCAATGCACATAAATATGCGACCTATGTTGAAATGATCGGTTCTTACTATGAAAAATACCTGGATGAATCAGGCGATCTTAAAGAGAAAACGGCGGAGGTGAAATATACCATTCATTTGGGATATGTACATGGCGCTTCTGACTTCAAAAGTGAACGTAATACCCAATATACCTATAATGTGACGATCAATGGTGTCGATAATATAGAACTGGAAGTAACTTCTTCGAATGACGAAGAAACGGGAGTTATCGAAAACCAGCCCGGTGCGGAAGGCGATGTTGTGAAATCCAAACAATTCTATTATGTGGATGCCCATTATGTGGTTGACCGGATTGTGTTTAACAAAGATAATGTTTCCGAGGCGGCCTCATTCCGCGTAAAGACACCGTTTGATGAGGATGGACGGGGTGATGATGCCAAAGATTATAAATGGGTTTGGTTTGTGAAGAATCAAAAAAATCATCAGACAGGAGGAATTACATATAAGTATTCTGATTTGAGGCAACGGTCAGGAAGTAACGTATCAGGGTATCCAGCAGAGGAAGTAACCGGGTTAAATAGTGGTTTTACATCGCCTTTTGAAACCTCAAAGAGGGTCGAAAAAAGAAATATAAGTAGAGGAAACTATTATTATACTAATCGCGAAGAACTCCCTCCTGGTACTGAAAAATGGGAGTACCCAAGCAGCGGTTATGTTAAATTCCCTCAAAATGCCGCAGAACGAATCAATATTAAAGATCTGATTGCGCTCTTGAAGGAAAAGAAAACTGAGACGGTTGGTGAAAATTCATTATATGATTCTAATGGTAATGCAGCCTTTACAGTGTTTATCGATGAGTATTATTATTATACGAATCCGATAAACGGAACATCTGTTCATTGGAGCAAATTTGTAAATGGCAATAGCCGGGAGATGCATATCCTCTGTGATACGGAATTTAGTTCTGACCACGAAAGTAGTATGACAACTTCCAATTTCCTGATCAGCCAGAAACCGATCAGAACATTTTATAGGACTGACCAAGCTACAGCCTGGGGTATCGAGTCTGTTAATGAGCAGGTACATAGTTCCGGGAAAGCAGATGGACGCTTGCCGATAGAAGGTTATACTGGAACGTTAGCGAATCGTTCCGGGTCAAATGGTCGGTACAATATGTATATGAATATAGGCTATACAAATTCCGACTGGTCAAAATATATAGATCCGGCGACTAACTATTTGGTGAAGGTAAATAATTTAGCTTTATTGCAGCAAGCCTGTCTTCAGAGAAACCGAGATTTGAATGGTGATGGTAAAATTGAACATAATGAAGTTCGGTGGTATATGCCTGCTCTGAATCAGATGACCGGTCTGTTCTTGGGAAAAGATGCCCTTCCTTTGGATGTGCAACTCATGAAGAATGGGGTAACTGTTACGAGAGATGAATCGAAAGAGGATAGTGGAAATTATCGTGATTTCCATTATACGAACAGTAATAATGTTCAGTTCTGGGCAGAAGAGGGTGCCGCTACGGGATCTCAAGGTATGAATAACGGATTCTGGGATTATCGTTGTGTCCGTAACTTGGGAGTACCTTATGAGTCAAATACTGCACCGGCAATAGCAAATGAAGTAACGGATTATGCGCAAACACAGACGCTCAACGATGGAAACGTTTTGATTGATTTGTCAGCCGTAACGCCAAATGCCCTGCGTGCTATCACTGACGGAGGAGGATCTATTGCGATTACCGATGAATTAAGTGAATATAACAGGCCATATACAAAATTCATTGTTGCAAAGGACTTGACAACCCAAAAAATAACGAAAGCACAGGTTTATGCTAATAGTGTGGTTAATCCGTGCCCAAGCGGATGGCGTGTTCCAAACATGAGAGAGTTTACCATTATGAGGGCGTATAGCGGCTTTAATTTCAATTCCGTTATCTTCTCTCAGACAATGTCTTCTCTGAGCTATAAAAAAGCGAAACGGAATGTTTATCATACGTCAACAGATGGAACCATTACTTTGGGGGATGACAACGACGGGGTTGTTCGATGTGTAAAAGATGAAAAGTGATTTGAATCAAAAAAGGTAGAATCAGATATTCAGGGGCTGAACATTATTACTCTTTGTTCAGCCCCTTCGTGTAGGAACCGGTGAAGTGAACTTTACATCATCAGGAATTAGCGGTCGACAACGTCGCGGAAAACGATTGTGTTGTACACGCTTTTCAGATATTCGTTTGCCGTTTCCTCTTTAAGAGGCAGATTGATCAGATAGGGGAGGCCACCGTATTTGCAGTATTTATCGTAACTCTCCGTATTGTCGTTGAGCTTGTGAAATTCTAAAAACTCAGGATACTTCTCTTTATAATATTCTTAGGCTGCTTCATTTTGAGGAAAGTTTTAATTATACTTCAACTTTTTGGCCTTAAACCTCTCATTTTAGCTGTGATTTTAAAGAATACCTCCTGTTTTGAGATTCCTGCCTCCGATTGTATGATAAACATACCTTGTATGAGGTATTTTTATCATCACAGGAGGGTGTGTCTATCTATTTTCATTTTGACATAACTACCGTTTATTCTTGATTTTCATACCGCCGTCCGGATCGGTGGACCCGCCGTACCTTTGCAGTGTCAGGTTAAGGGTAATACCTGAACATTTAAGGGAAATTTTTTTAAGGGTTCACAAATTAAAGTATTGTAGTTATGAATTTCAAGGGTATCACATTAGCAGTTCTTTCTTTCGTATTAGTAGCAGTTTCTTGTTCAGTAGAAAACGACACCTACATGAATGATGTAAATAAGGAAATGGCAACAGTTTCCGACGAATATGCTTATGTAGCTTTTAATATGGGAATGCAGACAAAGAGTTCTGTCGCTGGACAGCAAACCTCTATCGCTGAGACTGAAACAATATCAAACGTAACATTCTTCTTATTTGAAAATGGTAAAGTCGTAGGTTCTGCTACAGCCGGCGAAGGAGATGCTTATCAGGCTACGCGAATTCTGACAAAAGCAAACGGATCCAAGAAAGTATTCGCTATCGTGAATTTATCAGCTGAAACACAGAAAAGACTTTTAAGTTATTCTACGGAAAACGAAGTTCGTACAGCCGCTTTGAATGAAAGTGATATGAACGCATTGGTTAAGGTTGGCGAAGGCTCTGTAGAAGTTGTCGACGGTGTAGCAAGCACTCCTTCCAAATATAATGGCGAATATCCTACGGCAACAGCTTCTATTACTGTTAGCCAACGTACTGCCCGTATCGAAATAAGCAAACTGACTGTTTTCTATGCAGATGGTTGCACAAAATACCCGGTAACCCTTACAGGTATTAGCTTAAAGAATCAGAATCTGGCAGGTCAGGTAGAAGGTATCGCTTCTTCCACTAACTACAATTCCGACAATACCCAAACAATCAATGAAACAAAAGAAATCTCTGATAAAACTGTTGAATTTGAAAGCGTATCTACAAAAACTTTTTATACCTTTGCCAACGAAACAAGTGTAGAAGACTCTAAAACTGCTTTAGTATTGCATTTTTCAATCAACGGTAAAGCATACGATCGTGAAATCAAGATCAAACACATTGATACCGAGAAAGTAGAAGCCGGTTATATTTACCGTTTGACAATAAACGCTAAAGTTCAGAGCAATGATGTAGAAAGCGCTGTTGAATGCCACATTCTGGATTGGAACTATAACGAAATCAATTTGGGTGATATCTATGCTAAATAATTGAAATAGAAACAGACAATAAATAATAGGGTAAAATGGAACGTATGAGAATTGAAGGTATCTTTCTGATGCTAATAGTTTCTTTGGCAACTTTTATAGGGTGCTGTGATGAAAAGGAAATTTCAGCTCCGACTGGTCCGGTTTCCATCTCATTTGCGATATCTTCTGCTTCCGAACAGACAAAATCCGGTGACGTAGAAGCCGCAACAGAAGATGAATTATTTGTATCCCGCTTTTATCTGGGCGTATATAACGCTGAAACGGGAGTGTTAATAACAAACTATATTTGTAGTGATGTATCTCGTGCAGACCAGAATTTGGAGATTACAAGTCCCGGTAATAGCAGTAATTTGTATACGGTAAAAAATCTCTCTGTCCCTATGAATGAGAAAGTGAGATTGTTGGCGATTGCAAATTATCCTGAGACTCTGAATTTGAATCAGTCATATTCTTTATTAGCAAACACTGTGGTAAAAGATGCTTCTTTGGCAACCTTGAACTTTGATCCTAAAAGTTTGATAAAAGTAGGTACTGCGGTTCATACTTTTACGGTGGAAGACCGGACTGAGAAGATCGATTTGGCTCAGCTTGCCGCTAAGATTCATATAAAACTGACCATGGAAGAATCAGCTCCGTCTGATCCTGTCTATAATATCCAGACAAGTGGTGGAGACGATGTGCTGGCGTTAATCAATAAGATTATTGGGCAAAACAATGGTTCCGTCAAAGAAGAAGATTTTAATGGAAGTTCTTTGGAAGGGAAAATCGAGATTTGTAAGAATGGTACATCTCATGGTTTTGGAGTTAGCAATGTGACTGATCATCAAGGAGGAGAAAAATGGATGGTTGTTAAGTGTGATTCCGTAAAAACTCGTACAGTTGAGAGTTGGAGGCTTGAGAATCATTCATTGGTCATCAATAATATTGCAATTTCAAGTCCTCTGGTTTTAGAGGGGGGCAATTCTGCGGCAGAAACAGGAAATCTGTTGCCACAGGCAACAGATATGATTGATATTTTTAAAGGAAATATAATCGAACTGACATTTTATACGTATCAGAAGAATACAAATGAACTGATAATGGTTATGCGGGGGGATTTGCAGAAAATAGAACAAGTAAGTTCATGCAAAAAGGTTAATGGCATTATTCATGGTAAGTGGAATACGTCCAGTGGTTGGGGACAAGGAGATGCTTTTGAAGCCGGTGCTGATCAGATCAATTTCCCTACTGACTGGTCGGATTGGGTACCGGGGACTTTTAGCGCAGTGCCTGGTACAGAAAACCGAATAAATGGACTTACTTATGAGATTCCGATTCAAACTGCGACAGGTATCTTAAGAGGTAACTATTATAACGTAACAGGTACGGTTAAACAGGCTATCAATAGCTTGTCAATCGATGTGAAAAGCTGGAGTGAGGACGATGTGCCGGTACATTTTAATTAAGGGGGAGGATATGGAAATGAGAAATAAATATTGGTTCGTATTATTGACTTTTATTTTAGGGTTTGTTGCTTGTACGGAAGATCGCTTGGGAGATCAGGCGGATTTGCAAGATGGACTTAATCTGCTGTTGAGTGTGCCACAAAGTACGGTTGTGTCTCCTATGACAAAAGCAGGACAAGAGGATACTAAGATTGTTTCCGATCTGAATATTCTGATTTATAATAGTGGTGAGACAAATGCATTGCCGATAAAATCATATTATTATACGACTTCGGAGGAGATGAAAGGCTTATCGGCATCCAATACGTCGGCTAATCCGGTGACGTTCAATTTTCCCTTGTCTAACGGCTCTTATTCTGTTCGCGTAGTGGCAAATGCCGGTTCTGAGATGTCAGGCATGACATGTGGAGAGGTGGATACCAAGACTTTTGGTTATAAGAATGATGGTTCTATTTATATGGTAATGTCTGGAAGTGATGATGTGACAGTCGCTAATGGCCGTGGAGGGGCCTCGATTTCTCTGGAACGTATATATGCAATGATAACCGTGCAAGTTCAAAAGAATCTGGCAACAGATATCGATATAACACCAACCCAAGTGGAATTGATACATGTACCGGCTACAGGATGTTTGACGGGTACGAATGCGATTGGTACAAATTGTTTGTTAAAAGACGGTACAGGAGGATTTTTGAAAAGTGACTTAGCTGCTGACCATGCAACAGCTGTTCCCTTTTATATGTATGAAAATATGCAGCCGGAGGGTAAATGTTCATTGGTGGATGAATCTGGGAAAAAACTATCGGAGGCAACATCTCCTGCTCTTGGATATGATAAAACGCCAGCAAGTTTCTCAAAACCTATCAGCCAGAAGGAGATTATAGCTACGGACCAGGTTTCTTCTTATATCGAGGTGACGGCGAACTATAGTCGGGATAAGGCTCCACTTGGAACGATAAAATACCGGTTCTTTTTAGGGAAGAACGCGACTACTAATTTCGAGGTGCAGCGAAACCATCATTACAAAATAACGTTGATGCTGGGTGGGCAGGGCGGAAAAGATGAAGTCTCCTGGCGGGTCGACGCAGATATGGAATATGAAATCAGTACTTCTGATATTTATATAGGTTATTTGGACAAATCGACCGGAACGGTGACTGTCACGACTAAGGATGGGAATTTGTTAAATTCCTTGCGATTAGAGAATGATAATAGTAATGGAATTACTTTGTCTGGACCTTATGGAACAGGGAATACCCGTACCTTTATAGCTACGGCTCAACATACAAATTTAATGCAGGATGCCTACAAAACAGGTTCTTTTAAGATTACAGCTAATTTTAAAAATGGGACAACTAATAGTAAAACGGTAAAGGTCTCCCAAGTATCCCGTTTGGTTGATCCGATTGCCATTTATAAGAGAGCTGCGAATGTGGAGCCTGTGGATGTTAAGGTGAAAGAGTATACAAGAGGAGATTTAGATTATCATATTTTGAAATCGGATGGACCGTGGAGTCTGAAGATCGAAAAAGGAGACTGGTTTACGCTTTCATCCGGAACTCGGAATATCAGTGGCGAAGGTCAGGTTCTGGAAAGTACAGAGAGTGGGGATGTCCGATTTACTTATACCCCCAATAGTCCAAATCCGGTGAATGATTATGATAGTAATGGTTCATATGCAGACTCTGATAAGGCCCGGTATGGTGTGGTCCTGATTAAATACCATAATAATAATTGCGAACATCGTATTTATTTGCGTCAAGGATATCATCCGACTACAATGTCGGGCTCTTATGTTGCTTGGTCGATGTTCAATTGTATTGGGAATGGAAGCTATGATCGTAGGACCGGTGAGTTGCCTACGCAAACTGGATATTTTTACCAGGCGGGAAATAATACCCGGTATCATCCTTATTCTCCGGGTTTTGGACAGTCTTATGGAGAGTCTTGGTGGAGTTGGAATAATGTGTCAGATTGGACGACAAATCAGAATACGCCTTGCCCGCCCGGGTATAAGTTGCCGACAAGTGGTGATTATTCTGGCATTGCGGAAAATAATAGTTTGTTGCAAGGATTTGTCCATGATGAAGATCCGGTTGCCGGTTGGACGCGGGGTAATGATGGAAAAATTTCTTTTAACAATGAAGATGAAGGAATTCATTGTAATCCTGCGAAAGGGACTTTGATTGTGGATAGAAACTCTGGGAAAAGTCTTTTCTTCTCTTATGGGAAGGGGGTATTGACTTCACATAGTCAGTCTTATCTCGAACAAAAATCTCCTACTGATATTAATTTAGATGAGATTGGAGTGGGATTGAGAAGAGCAGGCAATGGTCAGTTAGTCTATCAATTAGGTACTGGGTCTGCCGATCGTTATGGGGCAATTTATTTGACTTCTACTAAGTCGAGTAATGGAGATGCTGTCACTTCACTCGATTTATGGTATGATATGACATCTCCTGAAAAGAATGGAAAGGTTCTTTATAATCCTTCCGGAAGTAAAGATGCGGGTTTTGTCCGCTGTGTAAGAGATGGAAGTAGCGGTTCCGGAGGTTCAGGTGGCGATATCGGAGGTGATGCTGAAGGTAAACCCGGGGGAAAATATATATTTAGTTCTGTGAGTTCTTTTGAAAGAAAAATAAATGTTATTGCAGTTAAGAATGGTTACCCTGCTAATATATTAGGCTTTTTCAAGGTTGATCAAGAGAATCGTTCTATTACTCAGATTCTTAGTGATAGTAGACCTGGTAATCCTCCTGTTACTATTGATAGTGATATTACGGATGTTCTATTACAAGAGTCAGATACCAAAGAAGAATGTTTTTGTACTGTCTCCGAATTATATGGAAGTGGTGATAAAATCTTTAAGTAGGTAATATAATATAGAAATCCTCTCATTAAAACATGTTCTCTACCAAATGCGAATTTAGAAGAAATCGTATTTGGTAGAGAACAATTTGTTTCATATCGGTTCCCTTTAATCGGTATTTCTCTCTCTTCTTACTTTTTTCATCGGTATTTATATCATCTGGATAATTCTTGGTAGCTTTGCCCGCGAAACTTGAAAGGTGTACCTATTGCGAGTGGTAAAGACTTATTATATTTTTGTATCGGAATAAACAGTTTTATCACCATTGTTGTTTAATAATAGGATAGAAAAACAAAAGATAATTAAAAAATGAAGTGTATGAAAAAAGTACTTTTCCTCTTTTTGCTTCTGGCTGGCATGACTAACGTCTATGGGCAGAAGTTTGCGGTGAAGTCAAACTTGCTGTACGACGCTACTGCAACGATCAACCTCGGGGTTGAGATGGGATTGAGCAAGAAGTGGACACTGGACTTGTCCGGAAACTATAACGGATGGAAGTTCGGTGACGACACACGTTGGAAACACTGGATGATCCAACCTGAAGCCCGCTATTGGTTGTGCGAGAAGTTTAACGGTCATTTCTTTGGAGTTCATGCTCATTATGCCGATTATAATGTCGGCGGAATGAAATTCCTGAGTGATAATATGGAGAAAAATCGTTATCAAGGTAATCTCTACGGTGCCGGTCTGTCTTATGGTTACCAGTGGTTGTTGAGTAACCGTTGGAGTATGGAAGCTGTGATCGGTGTTGGTTGGGCGCATCTGGACTACGACAAATATCCGTGTGCCGTTTGTGGTGATAAAATTGCCGGAGATAAAGATTATTTCGGAGTGACGAAAGCTGCTCTTTCTATTATTTACTTTATTAAATAATCGGAGCTATGAAGAAGACAATAAAATTATATATGGCAGCCGCTTTGTTGGCTGTTATTTCGCCGGCTATCCTGGCTCAGGCCCCGGTAAAAGTAGTTTGTAACGAACTGAAACAACAAGGAAAAGAGTTGCTGATCGACGCTGTTATTACTGTAGACGGCAGCCAGATCAAGTCGCGCGAGAATCTTACGCTGACTCCTGTGCTGGAATCCGCTTCACAGAAAGAAGGTCTGCCATCCATCCTGTTGAACGGCCGGATCAGCCAGAAAGTGTATGATCGTGAGATTGCCTTGAATAACTTGCAGGACGAACCGCGTTTTTTGGTGGTACAGACTGGAAAGAGCGAAAGCGTGATTAACTATAAGATGACGATTCCTTTCGAATCATGGATGAAAGATGCCCGTTTCGTGCTGGTACCGAATATGTGCGGTTGCGGCAAGGAAGCGCAGGGCGAACCGCTGTTGATTGCCGATAAGGTCATGACACGTCCGGACAAACGCTATGAAGTGATGCCGACGCTGGCTTATATCTCTCCGGAAGCTGAAACAGTGAAACATCGTGCCGAAGTGGGTACGGCTTATCTGGATTTTCAGGTGGGACGATATGCTATTTTGCCTGATTTCCGTAACAATGCGGTCGAACTGGCTAAGATCGACAATACGATCAAGACTGTAGTGGATGATAAGAATATCACCTTGTCGGGTATCGTATTGAAAGGATATGCTTCACCCGAAGGTTCTTATAAATCCAATGCGGTGCTGGCTGAAAACCGTGTAAAAGCGTTGCGTGGTTATATTGAAAAGAAACATGATTTCAAATCGAGCTTCTTTAAGCTGGAAACTGTACCCGAGGATTGGGAAGGTTTCAAGGCTAAAGTGGAAGCCGATAATCAGGTGCCTGACCGTGATGCCGTTTTGGCTATTATCAATAGCGATAAAGACCCGGATAAGAAAGAAGCTGAATTGAGAGCTTTGAATGGCGGGGCTGCTTATCGTTATGTATTGGCCGGTATTTTCCCGTCTCTGCGCCGTTCCGAATACCGTGTTGATTATACGGTACGTGAATTTACGGTTGAAGAAGGCCGCGAGATTATCAAGACTCATCCGCAGCAGTTAAGTTTGAGTGAAATGTTTGCGGTTGCCAACAGTTACGAAATCGGCAGCAAGGATTATAATGACGTGTTCGAGATCGCTGTCCGTATGTATAGCGATGATCCGGTAGCCAATCTGAATGCCGCAAATATCGCTTTGTCAAAGAAAGATTTGAGCGCTGCACGTAATTACCTGGCAAAAGCGGGTAACAGTCCGGAAGCGATTCATGCACGTGGTGTGTTGAACCTGATGGAAGGCAACTTGAGTGAAGCCGGCAGATTGCTCGAACAGGCAAAAGCAGCCGGAGTGAAGGGTGCAGCTGCCAATTTGGACGAATTGCGCAAGAAAGAAGCCGATAATCAGCTCTTTGATAGCTTTGAGTAGTATAATTGATACTTTTACATCGCAGCGGTTGACTTATAAGCCTGTATCTTTGCGATATAATTATTGCATATAAAGAGATTGCGTATAAAAAAGATTGAGGACTTAATAAGTAAGATTATGGAACGTGTAGCAGATGTCGAAAAAGTTTTGATGAATGAGATAGACAACCAGGATGGTGTCTACTTATATCTCGAAGGTAATGCATGGTGCGCGTATGAACGTTCTGCTTATTATCTGGCAAGGTTAAATGTGCCGGTGGTACTACAGAAAGAGGTAATTCGCGACGGGTACGATGTAGTTTTGCTAAAAGCATTGTTCGCTGTAGATGATATGTGTTTGCCGCTGGCTCCTAAAACAGAGCTGAAAAAGGTGGCAGATGATAAATTACAGTTCCATGTATATGCCAATATTGATGGTTTTCCTGAATGGAAAGCTTCTCAATTAAATAGATTACCTGCATAAAAGGTATAAAGAGAACTTTATTAAACAGCCGTGAGGCTTGAATAAATACTAAGTTGTAAAATTGAGGGTGTATTTTGTCCCGAAGGCTGATCTTAGATCCCCTTCGGGACTTTTTTTGTCCGGGATAGCTCACTTTTTCTTAGTTTTGGACCTTCTGTAAATTGAAAAATATACATTAACCCCCTGTTTCGACTGTTTTTCTATTTCGTTCGAAATCTTGATCGATTTTGGATTGACTTTTTTCATGGTTTTAACCGGCTCGGATGACAACAGAGAAAATGAAGTGCCGAGCCCATACCAAAAAGCCTACAATTTGATTACCGAAAGACGAAAACACCGGCAATGTGATAAACCTTAACTCCCGGAGAATCGAATATTTGCGAGCAAAGACGAACCGCGTTCCAAATATCCTAAGGAAATTTTGGAGGCTTATTGCTGTGAGGTGCGCAGAAAATTCCCTTGAAGTAACGCTTCAGCGCTCTGAAGGTTGACTTCGTACTATATGAAGTCCGACTTCGGGGCAACAAAGTTCCGGATCAGAGCGATAAAGTCCCTCTTCATGGCGATAAGGTGCCAGATCATAGGAAAAAGCCCCTTTTTGATAGTAGAAAAGTAGATTAGCATTTGTTCGGTTTCGGATGTTTTTTTACCCTGAAAAACGCGTTTTATACAATAAGCCCTCCGCCGCAGGCTCTCTTTTGCCGTTTCGTTTCAACGAACGGTTTTTGAGCTTAGGGATGTGCCAAAACTGCCCTGTCCCCGCGCTTGACGCGGGGCCGCAATAGAACAGTCCTTATCAATCAGTTGTTTATACGGTCGGTTTTAATGCGATCCCGCGTCAAGCGCGGGAACGGGATAGTTCACTTTTTCTTAGAAATGAACTATTCGTTTACAGGGTGCGGTAGACTAAGACCTGGCTGCCGGGCGAAAGGGTGATGGTGAAGCTGTCTCCTGTCGCTTCGTTGAGAGTCCCTTGCCACCAAGCTGTCAGCTGGCGGTCGTTTATCGGCCAGCGGAGACCGGATGTTGTTATCCTGCCGCAGGGGGAGAGGGAGAAAAGGGATACTTGCTGCCCGGGGTGGCTGTCCAGCGTTGTTGTTTGCCGGATGGGGGTGAAGATGCCATAGTCCGAAAGCATTTCCACACGGTCGAACAGGGAGGCATAATCAGCCAACAGGGAAATGTTGCCCAGTGTATGGTCTTCGCGTAACCCGGTGGCTCCTAATATCAGGACCTCTTTTTCTCCGGATTGGTGGGCAAAACGGACGGATTTTGTCAGGTCGTTGATTTCCTGGTCTTCTACGATGTGGATACGGCCGGCATACAGTTCCCGGAAGCGGGGTTGAATGCTGTCCAGATCACCGACAATGGCTGTCGGGGTGATGCCTGCATCATGCAAAGCCTGTACGGCTCCGTCGCAGGCTATGATGACGGAGGCTTCGCGCAGCAGGCGGAGCGGCAAAGTGGTTTGCGGAAAATTGCCGTTTGCGATGACGACGCAATTATAAGGTGCTATCATTTGTTTTTATTCCTTTCTTTTTCCAGGTGTATAATCCGACTGCAGCCAGTATGGCATAGCAAATATATAGAAACATGGTGGGGTATAGTCCACGCAGGTAATAAAGATAGACGGATACGCAGTTGACGATGATCCAGAATATCCAATGCTCGATGATCCGGCGGGCCAGCATCCAGGTGGCGACGATCCCGACGGCAGTGGTAAACGCATCACCGGCAGGGATAGGCGAATCGGTGAAATTATGCAGGATATAATAGAGCAAGGCATAAATTGCAAGGATTGCGAGGATTATTCCCGTAAGAAGTGGGAACGTCATGTTGCGGTAGAGGATTGCTTCATTCGCCGGGGCGTTCTGATTTGTTTTTTCCTCGTTTATTGCTTTTTTACGGGTCCATTGCCAAAAGCCATATATGCTGATGGCGACATAATAGATGTTCAACCCCATGTCGGCATATATTTTTGAAAAGAAAAAGACGAACACATAGACCAGGGAGGTCAGGAAGCCGACTACCCACATGGCACGGTGCTGCCTGATCTCTAAAAGCAGATAAAGCAACCCCGTCAATACTCCGAAATATTCCAATAATTGTTCCATTGTTTAAAACTTGAATGTTACCCGGCCCATGGCATTTATCCCCGCCTGGGTGAAATAGCCGTCTTCTTTGTAACGCTCACCGTCGACCATTGCTGAGTAAACCCAGGCATTCGTCTCGTATTGCTCGTTAAATATATTGTTTATTGTGACATCAAGAGCGATTTCTTTCATAAACTTCGGCTTGAAGACATAGCCGACACGCAGATTGCTTACAAAGTAAGGATCGATGGAGCGGTCTTTGCTGGAAGTATTGTCGATATATTGGCGTCCGACAAACTGGGAGTTAAAGCTTGCACTGAGTTGTTTCCAATTGAAGTTGAACATGCTGTTGGCGATGATATCCGGTGAAAAAGCGATATTGGTCGTTCCCAGCTTATTGTGATCCTCACGCTGATAGCCCCAATCGCCGTTAGGGAGGGTTTCGTACACTTCGATGCTTTCTGTGAAATTCTTGATTTTGTTCCGGCTCAATGTCAGGTTCCCGCTCCAATCCAGCCAACGGGCGATTTCCACGCCTCCGGTCAACTCGATCCCCATGCGGTAGCTGTCTTTGATATTGGAGGTAAGGGCTTCACCGATTTCACTGATCTTACCGGTCAGGATTAATTGGTTGCTATAGTCCATGAAATAAAGGTTTGCACCGACGTGAAAACGGGAATTTCCGAAACCATAGCCTGCTTCGTAGTCGTATAAGGTTTCATGTTGCGGACGTTCGTCCGGGCCGGCCTCTGTGAAGTTGTCCCGGTTGGGTTCGCGGTTGGCTACGGAGAATGAGACGAAAGCATTGTGCCCGTCTTTTTGGAAATTAATACCCGCTTTGGGGTTGAAGAAGTTCCAGTATTTATTGATATTTACGTTGTCACCGGCTTTATCGTCACTTCCTTTGATTGTGTAGTGGATGCCTCGGTATTGCATATCCAGGTAGCCGTTCAGGTGAGGATGGAACTGGTAGTTGGCCTTTGCGTACATATTATAATCCAGCTTATTGCCGGTATTGCGGTAGTATTCATAATCAGGTTCGGGAAGGCTGTTCGATTGTTTTGCCCACATGACGCGGCCGAAATGGTTGCCGTCATAACGGTTGATAGCGGCTCCTACTGAGAATTGCAGGCGTTCGCCCCGGAAATTGGCACTGTAGATGGCTCCATAGAAATCATTTTCCAGCCATTTGCGGCGAACGAGATCGGTCTTGGTGATCGTATCGCCCTGGCTGTTGATATAAGGATTCAGTTTGTAGCTTTTAAACTTAGCGCCGCCTTTATAATCTTCATAGTAACCTGCTCCGTGTGTGTAATGGAGAGTCAGGTTCATGTTCCAGAGATCGTTTAAGCGCTGGCTGGCGGTCAGATGGTAGTTTTGCTGCCGATAGTTGTCTGTCTGGTTTTTGTAGTATTTGGTCACTCCATCCTCTTTATATTCACCGCAGGGATTGTATGTGCGGTTGGAATCCAGCATATAGGACGGAACACCGGTCCATGCCTGATAGGTTTTTTCGATACTGCCGAATGTCTGGAAACGAATCAGCGTGTTGTCTCCGTAATAGGCGGCCGATGCGAAGTAGGAATGCATATTGGCATCGGCCCGATCTATGTAGCCGTCGCTTTGGATATTGGAATAACGGGCGTCGAAAACAAAATGGTCATTGAGAAGTCCGGTACCGAACTTGACTGTATTCTTGACAGTTCCGAACGAGCCGGCTGATACCGAATATTCGGCGTAGGGCTTCAGTTCCGATTTTTGTGTCTGCATAGAGACGGTTGCACCGAATGCGGCAGCCCCATTGGTAGAAGTCCCGGCACCGCGCTGTATCTGGATATTGTCAACCGAAGAGGCGAAATCGGGCATATTCACCCAGAAGACGGTATGCGACTCCGAGTCGTTCACGGGTACTCCGTTGACTGTGATATTGATACGGTTGGCATCTGTTCCGCGAATGCGGAAACCGGAGTAACCGATACCCGTTCCGGCATCCGAAGTCATGATAACGGACGGTGATTGTAGGATCAGGTAGGGGATACCTTGTCCGTCGTTCCGTCGTTTCAGTTCGTCTTGTGTTAACTCGCTGTAGGCGACAGGCGTCCCTTTGGCGACTTTGGTTGCTGTGACAACAACTTCATCCAGTGATACGTCTTTGGAAATTTTCAGTGAATCGGCAGGTTCGACAGTTATTCCCTGCGCAGTCAGTACAGCCCATGATGAGGCTAAAATAAATACACTTTTCATCCTTTGTTTTTTTGATAACCTAAATAAAATAAACGAACGGTGAAAAGGAGTGTCGGAAGAAATATACCATGCAAGCCCGGAAGGCTTGGTTTTTCAATTCCCTACGCCGGCATTATCCGTACAGGTAATATGGGTATGTTCTCAGCCTATGGTATTGAACCATAAGCACCCCTTTTGAATTCGGGTACAAAGAAACGTAAAAAGAGGGAATCTTACAATATCTGATACGGATATGAAAGAAATAATAATATTTGTTTGAAAACTCATTGATTATTTGTATATTTGCGGGCGATTAAGCGAAGATGAGGAGGGGGCGGGCAGTCCCCTTCTTTTGTTCTTAACTGTATGTGTATGATTGAAAAGGACGTAATAAGTCAGTTGGTTGAAGAGAAATTAGCTTCTTCCGACAATTATTTGGTAGACGTAGTAATTAAACCGGGTAACCTGATTATCATAGAGATAGATAATGATGAGGGTGTTTGCATCGACGACTGTGTGGAGTTGAGCCGTTATGTGGAAGGTCACCTGGACCGGGATGCGGAAGACTTCGAGCTTGAAGTGGGTTCCGCCGGTATAACATCTCCGTTTAAAGTGCTTCGCCAGTATGTGAAAAATATAGGCAATGAAGTGGAAATGCTGCTTAAAAACGGTACGAAGTTGGCAGGTGTATTGAAATCGGCCGATGAAAACGGGGTAGTCGTAACTGTTGAAAAACAGGTAAAACCCGAAGGTGCCAAGCGTAAGGTGGCTGTACAGGAAGACCAGTCATATACATTCGATGAAATAAAATATACAAAATACTTAATAAGATTCAAGTAAAAGATTATGGCCAAGAAAGAGGAAACAATCAGTATGATTGACACACTTGCTGAGTTCAAGGAGTTGAAGAATATAGATAAGGATACGATGATCAGCGTGTTGGAAGACTCATTCCGCAACGTGATCGCTAAAATGTTCGGTACGGATGAAAATTACGACGTAATTATCAATCCTGAGAAAGGAGACTTTGAAATCTGGAGAAACCGTACGGTTGTTGCAGATGACGAACTGGAAGACTCTAACCTTCAGCTGACATTGACTGAGGCCCGTAAGATCGACGCTGATTGCGAAGTCGGCGAAGAAGTAACCGACGAAGTGCATTTTGCAGACTTCGGACGTCGTGCCATCTTGAACCTGCGTCAGACGTTAGCTTCAAAAATACTTGAATTACAGAAAGACAGCTTATTTGCTAAATATAAAGATAAAATCGGTAACATCATTGCTGCCGATGTTTATCAGGTATGGAAGAAAGAAATCCTGTTGCTGGATGACGAGGGTAATGAGTTGCTGCTCCCGAAAACAGAACAGATCCCGACAGACTTTTACCGCAAAGGTGAGACAGTACGTGCAATCGTACAACGGGTGGATAATTACAACAACAATCCGAAGATTATTCTTTCCCGTACAGACAAATTATTCCTGCAGCGTTTGTTTGAACTCGAAGTGCCTGAAATCAATGATGGTCTGATCACTATCAAGGCAATAGCCCGTATTCCGGGAGAGAGAGCAAAAGTAGCCGTAGAGTCGTACGACGACCGTATCGATCCGGTTGGCGCCTGCGTCGGAATGAAGGGTTCCCGTATTCACGGTATCGTTCGCGAGCTGAGAAACGAGAATATCGATGTAATTAATTATACATCCAATGTATCGCTGTTTATCCAGCGTGCATTAAGCCCGGCTAAAATTTCCTCTATACGAGTGAACGAAGAAGAACATAAGGCAGAGGTTTATCTTCGTCCTGAAGAAGTTTCATTGGCTATCGGTAAGGGTGGTTTGAATATCAAACTGGCCTGTATGTTGACCGAATATGCAATTGACGTATTCCGCGATGTGGAAGGTGCAGATGAAGAAGACATCTACTTGGATGAATTCTCGGATGAAATCGATGCTTGGGTTATCGAAGCGCTGAAAAATACAGGATGCTATACCGCGAAGAGCGTGTTAGCGATGAGCCGCGACGAGATAATTGAACGTGCCGACCTCGAAGAACAGACTGTTGACGAGGTACTTGCTATCTTATCTGCCGAATTTGAAGAAGAGGTTGAAGAGAGAGAAGAAAAAGAAGAGGATGAAACTCAGGAATAAGTATTACGACAAAGTTTGATATGCCCATAAAATTAATACAAGTACAAAGGAAATTAAATGTAGGAATCAACACAGTTGTTGACTTCTTACGCAAGAAAGGGTTCGAGGTTGAGGATAACAATCCCAACACGCGAATCGGTGATGAACAGTATGCTTTGCTCGTAAAAGAGTTTGGTAAAGATTTACCGGACGGAGGGCGTGAGCGTGAGCGGGTTGTGCCCGAACGCCCTCATAAGGAAATTGCTTCTGTGAAAGAAGAAAGGAATTCGGAAATAAAGACTGTGATACCGGAAGAATTCAAGCCCAAAATTGTTACAAAGGGCCGGATCGATCTGGACAGACCGCATAAAAGAACACAGGAAGAACGACCTGAACCGGTTTCTGCTCCTGTGGAAAAGAAAGTAGAGGTGCCTGTGGAGGCTCCTGCTGCAAAAACTGCTGAAGCTCCGGCTCCGGAGGTGAAAACCCCGGAAGTAAAAGTGCCTGAGGTGAAAGTTCCGGATGTAACACAGCAGCCAGAGGAGAAAAAAGAAGAAAAAGTTATAGTAGTGGAAAAGGAACCAGCAGAAGTGGTTAAACCGGAGCCTGTAGAGGAGCCGAAAACAGCAACCATAGAGTCAACGACCGTAAATACTGAAGAGCCGGCGGCTTCTGCCGATGGCGGGTCTGACGATGAGTTATTCCGGTTGAATACTCCGAAGTTCGAGTCTAAAATCAAGGTGACAGGGAAGATTGACCTGAATGCATTAAATCAGTCTACCCGCCCTAAGAAGAAGACTAAAGAAGAGCGGAAGAAGGAACGTGATGACAAACGTGAGAGGTTTGCCGGTAATAAACCGGGACAGTCGGGTAACGGTCCTTTCAACAAGGGACCGAAAGATGCAACAGCAAGACCCGGTGCTCCTGTCAAACCGGGCGAAGGTAATCAGGATGCAAAGAAAAAGCGTAACCGTATTAAGAAAGACCGGGTAGATGTTAACAATACACCGGGTACGAACGCGCGTCCGACACGTCCGAATCATTCGAACGACGATCGTAAGCCCCGCTTGCGCAAGCCGGTGAAGGCGGAGATCAGTGAGGAAGATGTACAGAAGCAGGTAAAAGAGACACTGGCTCGCCTGACCAACAAAGGAAACAAGAATAATAAAGGTGCCAAGTACCGTCGTGACAAACGTGACGCCGTGCAGAAACGTGAGCACGAATTGATGGAACAGGAGGAAATGGAAAGCAAGATCCTGAAGCTGACGGAATTCGTTACAGCCAATGACCTTGCCAACATGATGGACGTTCCTGTAACCCAGGTTATCGCTACTTGTATGAGTATCGGCATCATGGTTTCCATCAACCAGCGACTGGATGCGGAGACTATTAATATTGTAGCTGAAGAATTCGGCTTCAAGACAGAATATGTAAGTGCCGAAGTGGTGGAAGCCATCAAGGCCGATGAAGAAGACGATAATGAAGAAGACTGGGTTGCGCGTCCGCCTATCGTAACCGTGATGGGACACGTCGACCATGGAAAAACTTCTTTATTAGATAACATCCGTAATGCAAATGTAATTGCCGGTGAGGCCGGAGGTATCACACAGCACATCGGTGCTTACAACGTGAAGCTGCAGAGCGGACGCCGTATTACATTCCTGGATACTCCGGGTCACGAGGCGTTTACCGCTATGCGTGCCCGTGGTGCCAAAGTAACGGATATCGCGATTATCATTGTGGCTGCCGACGATAATGTCATGCCGCAGACGATTGAAGCGATCAATCATGCTTCGGCTGCCAGTGTTCCTATCGTCTTTGCTATCAACAAGATCGATAAACCGCATGCCAATCCGGAAAAGATTAAGGAGGAGTTGGCTAATATGAACTACCTGGTGGAAGACTGGGGTGGTAAATACCAGAGCCAGGAAATATCAGCCAAGAAGGGTATCGGTGTAGAAGAATTGTTGGAAAAAGTACTGTTGGAAGCCGATTTGCTCGACTTGAAGGCAAACCCGAAGAGACGTGCCGTAGGTTCTATTATCGAGTCTTCCCTGGATAAGGGACGCGGATATGTTTCTACTGTATTGGTTGAAAACGGGACTCTGAAAGTGGGAGATATCGTGCTGGCCGGTACACACTTCGGTCGTGTAAAGGCTATGTTCAACGAACGTAACCAGCGTATCGAAAAGGCCGGTCCTTCCGAACCGGCTCTGATCCTGGGATTGAACGGTGCTCCACAGGCCGGTGATACATTTAACGTACTGGAAACAGACCAGGAAGCCCGCGAGATCGCCAACCGCCGTGAGCAGTTACAGCGTGAGTTGGGTCTGCGTACGCAGAAGATGCTTACATTGGATGATATCGGCCGTCGTATTGCAGTGGGTAACTTCCAGGAATTGAATGTGATCGTGAAGGGTGACGTGGATGGTTCCGTTGAAGCTCTGTCCGACTCGTTGATCCGTCTGTCGACAGAAGAAATCCAGGTGAACGTTATTCATAAGGCTGTCGGCCAGATTTCCGAATCGGATGTCGTACTGGCTGCCGCATCAGATGCTATCATCATCGGATTCCAGGTGCGTCCGGCATTGCCTGCACGCCGAATGGCTGAAAAGGATGGTGTCGAAATCCGTCTGTACTCGATTATCTACGACGCAATCGAAGAAGTGAAGAGTGCAATGGAAGGTATGCTTTCTCCGGAAATCAAAGAAGAGATCACTGCCAATGTGGAAGTACTTCAGGTATTCAAGATCACGAAAGTGGGTACGATTGCCGGATGTATGGTACGTGAAGGTAAGATCAAACGTTCTAATAAAGTACGTGTGATTCGCGACGGTATCGTGGTTCATGCGGGAGAACTGGAATCTTTGAAGCGTTTTAAGGATGACGTGAAAGAAGTGGTTGCCGGATTGGATTGTGGTTTGAACCTTGTAAACTACAATGATATTCAGGTTGGCGATATCATCGAAGCGTACGAAGAAACAGAAATCAAGAAGACGTTATAAACATGAACTGGTTGGACATTACATTGCTATGTCTGGCAGGAATAGGATTTGTGAAAGGCCTGTTTGATGGAGTCATCAAACAGGTTGTTTCGCTTATAGCCCTATTAGTCGGAATTTTTTTCTGTACGAAAGCGGCGCTCTGGCTCAGAGGGTATATTCTGGCGTTGGGGTGGTTCCCCGAACAGGGAGTGACGGTGCTCAGTTATGTGGCGGGGTTTCTGCTGATCGTGGGTGTCGTGTTGCTGGCAGGAGAGATTCTGCACCGGGTGGTAGGGGCTACGCCGCTTAGCGTATTGAACCATCTGGCAGGAGGTGTTTTCGGACTTTGTTTTATGATGCTTTTTATCAGTCTTCTGCTAAACGGTATGGAGATGATAGACAGGGGATCGGTTTTGATTCCCCGCCAGACAAAGGTCGAATCCCGCTTTTATAATTCAGTTAAAGAGATAATCCCAACTATTTACTTCCAAAATTTGTTTTTTAAGGAAGAGTAAGCAGTTGGTTTAATAATATATAATGTATAATGGAAGATTCAAACGATATATTGAATGAGGTAACGACCAGTGATTATAAATACGGGTTTGTTACCGATATCGATACGGAGGTGATTCATCGTGGATTGGATGAGGAGACCGTTCGTATTATTTCTGCCAAGAAGAATGAACCGGAGTGGTTGCTCGAGTTCCGCTTGAAAGCCTTCCGTCATTGGCAGACGTTAGAGATGCCTACTTGGCCTCACCTCGATATTCCGGCTATCGACTATCAGGATATTATCTATTACGCTGCCCCGAAGAAGAAGGAAGGGCCGAAAAGCCTTGATGAGGTTGACCCGGAATTGATGAAGACTTTCGATAAGCTGGGCATCCCTTTGCATGAACGGGCACAACTTAGCGGAATGGCTGTCGATGCCGTAATGGATAGCGTATCTGTAAAGACGACGTTTAAGGAGACACTGGCCGAGAAAGGTATTATCTTCTGTTCCTTCAGCGAAGCCGTCCAGCATCATCCTGACCTGGTACAGAAATACTTGGGAAGCGTAGTCGGCTATCGTGATAATTTCTTTGCCGCACTGAACTCGGCTGTTTTTTCCGACGGCTCGTTTGTCTACATCCCGAAAGGGGTACGCTGCCCGATGGAGCTTTCTACCTATTTCCGTATCAATGCGGCAAACACCGGACAGTTCGAACGCACATTGATCGTAGCAGATGATGAGGCGTACGTCAGCTATCTGGAAGGTTGTACCGCCCCGATGCGTGATGAAAACCAGCTTCATGCCGCTATCGTCGAAATCGTGGCGCACGAACATGCCGAGGTGAAATATTCGACTGTCCAGAACTGGTATCCGGGCGATAAAGAAGGAAAGGGCGGTATCTATAATTTCGTAACCAAGCGCGGATTGTGCAAGGGCGAAGGAAGCAAAATCTCCTGGACACAGGTAGAAACCGGCTCTGCCATCACCTGGAAATATCCGAGCTGCATTTTAGCAGGCGATAATTCGGTTGGCGAGTTTTATTCCGTAGCCGTGACCAATAACTACCAGCAGGCGGATACCGGAACGAAGATGATCCATCTCGGACGGAATACACGCAGCACGATCGTATCGAAAGGTATTTCCGCCGGACATAGCCAGAACAGCTATCGTGGACTGGTGAAAGTATCACCCCGTGCCGAAGGTGCCCGCAACCATAGCCAGTGCGACAGCTTGTTGCTGAGTTCAACTTGTGGCGCCCATACTTTTCCGTATGCCGATATTCAAAATGAAACGGCTGTGGTGGAACATGAGGCAACGACAAGCAAGATCAGTGAGGAACAGCTGTTCTATTGCCAGCAGCGCGGTATCTCGGTGGAAGAAGCGGTCGGCTTGATCGTCAACGGATATGCCCGCGAGGTGATGAACAAGCTTCCGATGGAGTTTGCCGTAGAGGCACAGAAGTTGTTGACCATTTCTCTGGAAGGGAGCGTGGGATAAAACAATGGACAATTGTCAATTATCAATTAATAAAGCTATGTTAGAAATAAAGAACTTACATGCCAATGTCAATGGCAAAGAGATATTGAAAGGGATTAACCTTTCTGTCAAGGCGGGTGAGGTGCACGCTATTATGGGGCCGAACGGTTCCGGGAAAAGCACCTTGAGCAGTGTACTGGTCGGCAATCCGGCGTTCGAAGTAACGGAAGGGGAAGTGACCTTTAACGGGAAGAACCTGTTGGAGCTTGAACCGGAAGATCGCAGCCGCGAAGGCATTTTCCTTAGTTTCCAGTATCCGGTGGAGATTCCGGGAGTAAGCATGGTCAACTTTATGCGTGCCGCCCTGAACGAACATCGCAAATATAAAGGTTTGGAACCTGTTTCGGCTACCGATTTCCTGAAGCTGATGCGCGAAAAGCGTGCGATTGTCGAGTTGGACAATAAACTGGCAAGCCGTAGTGTGAATGAAGGTTTCTCCGGTGGTGAGAAGAAGCGTAACGAGATATTCCAGATGGCGATGCTGGAACCGAAGTTAGCTATCCTGGATGAGACGGATAGCGGACTGGATATCGATGCGCTCCGTATTGTGGCAAACGGTGTGAACCAGTTGCGTACGCCGGAAAACGCTGCTATTGTTATCACGCACTATCAGCGTTTGCTGGATTATATCAAGCCCGACGTAGTCCATGTCCTTTATAAAGGCCGTATCGTTAAGACCGCCGGTCCCGAACTGGCCCTCGAACTCGAAGAAAAAGGCTACGACTGGATCAAGAAAGAGATGGGAGATGAGTAATTATGAAAGCAGAACAACAATATATCAATCTCTTTGCACAGTGTGAGTCGATGATTTGCAAGCATGCGGCGGCGGTGATGAACTTGCCGCGTGCGGAGGCTTTGGCTGATTTTGAGCGATTAGGGTTCCCTTCGGTGAAGAGTGAAGATTATAAATATACCGATGTGGCGCAGGCTTTCGCACCGGACTACGGGGTGAATATCAACCGCGTCGAAATCCCGGTCAATCCGTATGACGTGTTCCGTTGCGATGTCCCCAACCTGAGTACTTCGCTCTATTTTGTGGTGAACGACACTTTTTATGACAAGATGTTGCCAAAGGCGCATCTGCCTGAAGGCGTTTATGCAGGAGGTATGCGGACATTCATGGAGAAGTATCCTGAAGTCGCTTCCCGCTACTACGGAAAAGCCGCTTCAAGCGGGCGGGATGCTATCATCGCCCTGAATACGATGCTGGCGCAAGACGGCTTTGTGGTTTATGTACCGGAAGGAGTTGTGGTGGAACGTCCGATCCAGTTGGTGAATATCTTCCGTAGCGACGTCGACACAATGGCCAACCGCCGTATCCTCGTCATTATGGAACCCCGTTCGGAAGCCAAGTTGCTGGTGTGCGACCATAGTATCGACGATGTCAAATTCCTGGCAACGCAGGTTGTCGAGATCTTTGCCGGCGAAGGAGCCTTCTTCGATTATTACGACCTGGAAGAAAGCAGCGAGTCGACCACCCGTTTCGCTTCTGTGCATGTGAAGCAGGAAGCCGGCAGTAACGTATTGGTAAACGGTATTACGCTGAATAACGGCCTTACCCGTAACAACTATTATATCGAACTGAACGGTGAACGGGCCGAGACGACCTTGTGCGGTATGTCCATCCTGGATAAGGAGCAGCAGGTCGATACCTATAGCCATATTACACATGCCGTTCCCTGTTGTACCAGTAACGAATTGTTCAAAAACGTCCTGGACGACCATGCTGTCGGCGCTTTCAGCGGACGTATCTTGGTGAAGGAAGATGCGCAGAAGACGGCAGCCTATCAGACGAACCGTAATCTCTGTGCAACCCGTGAAGCCCGTATGTACAGTAAGCCACAGTTGGAGATTTATGCCGACGATGTGAAATGCTCACATGGCATGACAACCGGTCAGCTGGATGAAAATGCCTTGTTCTATATGCAAAGTCGTGGCATTCCCCGTGATGAGGCACGTATGCTGTTGAGCGTAGCTTTCACATCGGATGTAATTGACCATGTACGTTTGGATGCATTGAAGGACCGTTTGCACAAATTGGTAGAAAAACGTTTCCGGGGAGAACTGGCCAAATGTGCCGGTTGTCGGGTTTGTAAATAAGTATAATCTATGCAGCTAACACATATCGCAATCTGGACAAACGAGCTGGAACGCTCGCGTGACTTCTATGTCAAGTACTTTAAAGGGAAAAGCAATGAGAAGTATGTGAATCCGAAGAAAGGCTTTGCCTCTTATTTCGTAACATTCGAGGGAGGCGCTTCCCTTGAAATTATGCAGCGTGCGGATATTACCCGGGAGAGTACGGATGTTTTTATTGGTCTTGCCCATTTCGCCTTCTCTGTCGGATCGAAAGAAAAGGTCGATGCAATGATCGAACAGTTTCGTACGGACGGTTTCCGGATTACGGGTGAACCGCGTACAACCGGTGACGGCTATTATGAGGGTGCCGTGATGGATCTGGATGGGAATATTGTGGAGGTGATTGCCTGACCTAATTCAGATAAGTCAGGAAAGCCAGCAGGGGAATGTAGTCTTTCAAGTTGGCGTGAAGTTTCTTCAACGCTTGGGCAATATGGTATTCCACTCCTTTGGTTGTCATATTAAGAGCTTCTGCAATTTCTTTATGCGACTTGTTTTCATAGCGGCTCATGATAAAGATACGGCGAGTCTGTTTAGGCAGGCTTGCCAGTGTTTTATTGACGATCTCCTGAGCTTCCGCCGTAAACAGTTCTTCAGGGTTACAGGCTTCAAGTGTGGAGATGCGTGTGTTTAGTTCCCATTCGGCGTGGTTTTTCAATTGCTCGCCAACATCTTCCCTGACTTGTATATGTTGCAGGTAATTAAGGCATTTGCGTTTAATGATAGTGAGTATGTAGGCCGGGATGTTGGAGTCGGCTTTTAAAGACTGGCGGTTTTCCCAGTATTGCATTAAAGCCTCGATTGTGAAATCTTCCGCTACGGCTATATCTCTCACATACATATTAGCGAAGCGGATAAACCGCCCCTGATAATCTGCAAATAGTTGATTGAAAGCCTTTAAGTCTGCTGAATATTCCATACTTCCTCTATCTTAATAGATTAGCATGTAAATATAGTAAATATTAAAGGAAATGCTATATATATTTATTTCAGATAGATAATCTTTCCTGTTTTTGCCGACTCTCTTGCTGCATCGAGAATTTCCATCACGATCAGATTGTTCTCTAATGTAGATTGCGGATCCTCCTGCGCTTTCCCCTTTACCACTGCACAGAAGTAGGAGAAAGGATTATCATAGGGGGCAGGGCGGGCAGCCGGGTTGAGTTGCCGGACCGGTGACTTCTCGCCTGTCCGGATCAGCAGTGTTTCCTTGTCCGGTATCTGGATGTAACCGCTTTTCCCGTATATCTCGGAAGTCTTCATATTAATCGGCCAGTTCCAGGAGGCTTCGATGATGCATTGGGCTTTCGGATAGGTCAGGATAACAGTAGCCTGGTCTTCCACTTCTTCGTATTGATCCGGCTTGATGGTCTGGAAGGCGGATACGACTGATACCGGTTTCTGGTTTCCCATCAGCCAAGTCATCAGGTTAGCGCCGTAGCAACCGAAATCCATCACGGCGCCTCCACCGTTTAAGACCGGGTCTTTAATCCAGGGGATCATTTCCGGATGTGTGTTGCGTTCTACCGGACCGGTATGTCCGTCCCGGAAAATAGCTTTACGTATTTCTCCTATTTCTCCGTTCCGTATAAGTTGTGCGGCTTCCTCATGGGAGCCATACCAGGTAGTTTCGTAATTGGTCAGCAGATGTATCTGGTACCGGGTGGCAAGATCGGCCATCTCCCGGGCCTGTTCGCTGCTTGTAGCCAATGGTTTTTCAACCATGATGTGCACTTTTTTAGGAGCGAAGAACCGAACCACATCCTGGTGGTAATAAGTCGCGTTGAAGCAGGCAACAGCCTCGGGATGTTGTTTGTCGTAAAGTTCCTGCATCGTGGGATATACGATATCCATGCTGAAACCGAACCGTTTGGACATGCGTTCCGCCAACTGTTTGTTCGGTTCGACAATACCGGCTATGACATAAGGTTTGTTTTTGTCATTCAAAACGCCCCCCACATGCGAGTGCGTCAGCCCGATGATTCCTAATCTGACGGGCGTATCCTGCCCGGCCTTTACCGTCAGGACGGTGAGGCAGAGCAGGAGTATATAAATTATTCTTTTCATACGTTGTTATTTTATAAACCGAGTGAAGGAGGAAGCGATTCGTTGGAGGATGCCCATTCTTTGTTGGGAGTATCTCCCATGATAAACGAGAGTGTGCCTCCGTTCATAATGTCTTTATGGAGGATGTAGCTCTTGTCGTATGGTTGGCCATTAAGTGTGGCAGACTGGATGTATATGTTCTTGTCCGATGCCCCTTTGGCTTCGATTGTGAATTTCTTTCCGTTTTCGAGGGTGATTACACTTTCTTCAAATGTCGGACTGCCGATCACGTAGTATGGCATACCCGGGCAAACCGGATAGAAACCGACCATGCTGAACACCAGCCAGGCAGACATCTGTCCGGCATCGTCATTACCGGAAAGTCCGTCGGGAGTCGTGAAATATTCGCGGTTGATGATGTCATGCACCCACTTCTGCGTTTTCCAGGGTTCGCCGGCATAGGCGAAAAGGTAGGCGATGTGGTGTCCCGGTTCATTGCCGTGCCAGTAGTAGTCGCCTTCGAAGAAAGTATCCAACCGATCGATGAAACGTTCTTTTCCACCCATCTGCTGCATGAGCCCGGCGATATCTTGCGGAACATACCAAGTATAATGGTAAGGAGTGCCTTCCGTTATGAAATTGACAAAATCATAAGGGGCAAAGGGTTCAATCCAGCTTCCGTCGGCATGCCGTCCACGCGCATAGCCTGTTTCGGGATCGATAACGTTGCGGTAGTTTTCCGCCCGCTTGATCAGTGCGTTATAATCGTCCGTTTTACCTAACTTCTTGGCTACTTGTGAGAGGACGAAATCGTCATAAGCATATTCCAGCGTGCGGGAAACCTGTTCGCGGCGGTGGAAAGCTTCCATAACAGGGTCTTCCAATGGGACGTAGTTATATTTCAAGTAAGATTCCATTGCCCGGCGTCCTTTTCCATCGCGGTAGCTGTTGGAATCCGTATTGGCTTCAAAGGCGTTTTTGCGCATCAAGGTGTAAGCCTCTTCGTAGTCGAAGCCCGGCGCATCTTTGACGATAGCGTCTCCGATCATGGCGATACAATGGTCTCCGATCATCGCAGCCGTGTAGCTGTTCCAAGATGGGAAGATCGGCAGCCAGCCGCCTTGTTGTCCCTTCAGAACAAGCGAATGGGCCATATCGCCATTACGTGTCGGGTTCAGGATGGAGAAGAGGGGATGAACGGCACGGTATGTGTCCCATTGTGAGAAATCACAGTAATAAGTGCCGTGGTCCATCTTCATGATTTGTTCTCCGCCGTCGAATTTCGGATAGGAACCATCCGTGTCGCTAAATGTACGCGGCAGGAAATGAGCATTGTATAGGGCAGAATAGAATTTGACTTTCTCTTCTTCGTTATTTCCTTTTACGGCAATTTGTCCCAATGCCTGGTTCCAGGTGTCGGAAGATGCCCGGCGTACTTTGTCGAAGTCCCATCCCGGTATCTCGGCGATAAGGTTCTTGCGTGCATTTTCTATGCTTGTGAAAGATGTGCCCACTCTGACCAGTGCTTTCCCTGGTTTGTCGGAAGCCAGTTTAACCCAGGCACCGACGTTGTGTTTCCGGCCTTGCGTTGACTTCTTGCCTGAGGTCACGGCTGTACTGTCCCAAACGCCGTAATCGGCGATCTCTTCATTCAGCTGAATGACGAAATGGCCGCTGAATCCGGCCTCTTTGCCGCGTCCCTGATAGATACGGTGTACGGGGTTATAGCCGGTAATTTCTTTTTTCTCCGGATCGATTTGAATAAAGGCGACACCTTCGTCGCTGTTCGGTTCGATCACGATGTAATGGTCACCGTCTTGTTGAAAGGTGAACTGCATGATACCGGCACGGGAAAGTCCGGTCAGTTCGGCATGTATGCCGTAATCTTTCAAGTCGACTGTGTAATATGAAGGGGTTGCTGTTTCTGCTGTGTGGTCGAAAGATGAGGCGCGTTTGAGCGGATCTGTCTCGAGTTTGTTATTTAGCGGCATGATTGTGACGCTCCCGTAGTCTTGTGTACAGGAACCGTTCATCCAGTGGCTTGCCCGGAATCCTTGGATTGCATCTTGAAAATAATAGTAGGGCGGATAACATTTCTGTTCGGTAGCCTGTGTCTGTGCCACCCAGTTGGTCATACCATGGGGGACACCGACGGCCGGCATGATCTGTCCGCGTTCTTCCGTCGAGTTTTTGTCTTTTCCCTGTACGACACGGATATCCGTACCTATCAACGGGTTTACGTACTTTTCAAATTTGTTGTCTTGTTGGTTGCAAGAAAATAAACACAATGTGCTTAATAAAACTGTCCAGGTCTTCATGAGATTAGAATTGTTGATTGTGGCAAAGATAGAATTTTAGTTATCAATTAACAAATTACAAGTGGCGGGGAAGACTCCCCACCACTTGTCTTCTATGTAATATCGAATTGCTTATTAGTTAATTTCTCGATTCGATCTTATAATCGTTCTGTGTCAACTTCGGATTCACGTCGATCTGTTTCTGCGGGATCGGGCAGGTCAGGTTTGTCTCGTTCAAGGAGAAACCTTTGCTTTTCATTACTTCAACAGCCCGTCCGGTACGGATGAGGTCGAACCAACGATGATTTTCGAAAGCCAGTTCCACACGACGTTCCTGTTCCACCATCCGTTCGAACTGAGTCTTGTCGGTGGTCTGCAGGTCAACCGGAGATGTTTCTGTTGTCTGATATCCGAAACCACGGCGGCGTGTCATATTTAGATACTTGCAGGCTTCTGCCGTCTTACCGTTCTGGTTCAGTGCTTCTGCATACATCAGGATCACATCGGCATAACGGATTACCGGATAGTTGTTGCTGGCATCGTTACCCTGATAAGGAACGTCCATAAACTTGCGAACATAGCGCGATTCTACCCATTCATCGTTCTTACGATTGTCATTATAGCCTAACGACATGGAGAAATCACGGCGCAGGTCACCTTCTTCATATGCGTTATAGATATCCATTTCCGGAATATTGTTACCGCCTGTACCACCAACCGTCACTACGTTCGTTCCTGAGTTTTCGGGTGCGAAGTTGTTGGCATAGTTGGAACCTTCACCGTAACCGCCTTTCAGGAACTGTATTTCGAAGATTCCTTCTTTGCTGTTGTGGTTAACCGGGCTGAACACTTCCTTATAACCGTCGATATTCAGGCTGCCTGCCGTATTCTCCAGTAAACCGTAGCGTCCGCTGTTGATCACTTCGCCCAGGATTGCTTCTGCTTCTGCATATTTGTGCAGTGTCATGTAGACTTTACCCAGCAATGCTTTTGCTGCACCCTGTGTGGCACGTCCGTCTTCTGCTGTCGGATAGGATGCCGGCAGACCCTGTGCTTCTTTCAGGTCGGCGATGATCTGGTTGTACACATTGTCTTTCGGTTCGCGCAGAATGTCGTAGGATTCCGAGATACTGATCTCTTTCAATACCAAAGGAACGTCGCCGTAAACGCGTACCAGATTGAAATACATCAGGGCGCGGATAAATTTGCATTCCAGTTTGTACCGGTTTGCCAAGTCGGCGTTGATTGTGATACCGTCGATACGTCCCAATACCGTGTTTGTACGGTTGATTACTTTATAGGCCGCTTTCCAGAAATCGGCTATATAGCTGTTCTGGGTGTCGATATAGAATTTGTCGAACTCATCCTGGCTGGTCACAGAACCGGACAGCTGGTTACGGGTATTGTCGGAAGGTATTTCGCCGAATACATACCAGTTACCGTAGATGTTGCTTTCCTGCATGGAGGAGTAAGCTCCGTTTACCGCTGATGTAATGTCGTCGGCGGTCTTGTAGAAATCGTTTTCACTTAAATCCGTTTGCGGATTCTGCTCCAGGAAATCGCTGCAAGAAGAAAAGCCGATTCCCAGCAAGGCTATTGCGATCAGATTATATTTTAGTTTCATAATTCGTCTGCTATTTAAAAGGTTACGTTAATACCGAAAGTACAGGTGCGATACAGCGGGTACATACCGTAGTCGGTACCGGGAGCTGTTACATTGTCTTCCTTGAAACTTGTTTCCGGGTTGTAGCCGCTATAACTTGTGATCGTCAGCAGGTTCTGTGTAGAAACATAGAGGCGTGCCCGTTGCATACCGCATTTTTTTGTAAATGCATCTGGCAAGGTGTAACCGACAGTCAGGTTGTTGACACGGAGGAAAGAACCGCTTTCCACCCAACGGGAAGAGATGGCATTGTTCTGTCCGGTCGGCTGTGAGTTAGCTCTCGGAATCCATCCGCTACCCGGGTTTGTTTCTGATTGCCAGCGTCCCATCATTTCCTTCAACTGATTCTGGTTACCTTCACCCTGTGTGTAGAAACGTCTTCCCAAATGCAATACATCATTTCCGACAACCCCCTGTAAAGAGATGCTGGCGTCGAAGTTTTTGTATGCGAAAGTATGCGTCATACCCCAAGTGAAGTCCGGCATGTTGTTACCGATAATGGTTCGGTCGTCCGCGTCGATTTTCTGGTCTCCGTTGACATCCTCGAACATGACGTCGCCCACATGTGTATCAGCCAGATGCGGATAAGAGTTCAGTTCGTCTTGCGTCTTGAAGATACCCAACATCTTATATCCGTAGAAGGAACCGATCGGTTGGCCGATCATCGTAATATGTGTCGTACCTGCTCCACCGTCGCTTAAGATCGGGTCACCTGTCGGGCCTAAAGCCAATACCTTGTTACGGTTGACAGAGATATTTCCGGTTGCATCCCAAGTAAAGTCCTTGCTTCTGAACGGAATACCGCTAAGTGTGATTTCAAGACCTTTGTTACGCATCTTACCGATGTTCTGCATGGCTTTGTCGAATCCGGTAATAGTCGGAATGTCAACATTCATCAACAGATCGGTAGTCTTGCGGTAATACAGGTCCAGAGACAATGACAAACGGCTGTCCAAGACAGAGACTTCAAAACCCAAGTCGGTCTGACGTGTTTTTTCCCAGGTAAGGTCTGCATTGGAGAAACTCTTTTGAGCTGCACCGTTTACAATGTTTCCTGTTCCCGTTCCCAATACATAATTGGCATTTTCCATGATACCGATAGAAGCGTAATCGCCGATATTGTTATTACCGGTGATACCGTAGCTGGCACGGATCTTCATGTCTGACAACCATTTCACGTCCTTCAGGAAATCTTCCTGTGACAGACGCCATGCTACAGACCCGGAAGGGAAGTAACCGTAGCGGTTGTTCTTACCGAAGCGTGAGGAACCGTCGGCACGGATAGATGCTGTCAGGTAATATCTGTTGTCGTAGCGATAGTTCACACGTGCCAGGTAAGAAAGCAATGTCCAAGTGTTTCGTTCGGATTTACTGCTTTTTACAGTCGCATTGTTGATCGTCTGGATCTGGTCGTTCGGGAAATCGGAACCCGTAGCTTCTGTGTACCGGTAGATGTTCTTCTGTGCGGTGAAACCTCCGACAGCATCGAGTTCATGTTTGTCCCATGAACCGAAGTAAGTAATGGTATTTTCATTCAACCAGTTTACAATTTCGGTGGATTTTTCTGTTGCTTTTCTTTCCGTAGAAGGAAGGGGAGCGACGTTTCCGTTGTTCGGAATAGTTGCCGGGCGGAAATATTCACCTCTGTATTCGCGGATGTCGGCACCGATCGTTGATTTCAGTTTCAGGTTTTTCATCAGGGAAAGTTCGATGTAACCGTTACTGAAGAGACGGAGATCTGTGTCGTAATTGTGGATATGAGTCAATGCAACTGCATTCGGTACTCCGGTCAAACCGTCGCTAGCGACAGCGTACATGGCCTGAGAGGCCCATGTACCATCTTCATTATATACAGGTACGACGGGTGATGTTGCCAGTGCCGCGTTGATAACACCGTCACTTGCCCAGTGGCCCTGGGTCGTCTTGTTGGCATTCATATAGGTAGGAGCCAGGTTGACACCCATCTTCAACCAACTGTTCAGTTCGCTGTCGATTTTAGCTCTGGCCGAGAAACGTTCGTAATCACTGTTGATCACGACACCTTCCTGTTTGAAATAGCCGGCGGAGAACATATACTTGGTCTTTTCGTCACCACCTGTCACTGTCAACTGGTAGTTCTGTACCGGAGAAGTGCGGAAAATTTCATCTTGCCAGTCTGTTCCGGCTCCCAAAGAAGCGATATAGGACGCATCGTCGTAGATGCCCGGATAGCGATAGCGGTTTCCGGAAGGACGCATGCTCAGCGGATCACTGGCAGATGCTCCCGGAACGGATTCTACGTAGTGGTTGTTGAAGGCTTCCCGGCTGAATTCCACAAATTCCTGTGCATTCATCAGGTCCATCTTTTTTGTTACGTTCTGGAAACCTGCATAGATATCCAGGCTGACACTTACTTTACCGGCCTTTCCTGATTTGGTTGTGACTAGTACGACGCCGTTTGCAGCACGTGAACCGTAGATAGCTGCTGCGGAAGCATCTTTCAACACTTCGATTGATTCAATGTCATTCGGGTTGATTGCATTCAGGTTCTGTTCTCCCAAAGGATATCCGTCGACAACATACAACGGAGCGCTGGATGCGGTGATAGAGCCGGATCCACGTACGCGGATCGTGGCAGCCTGTCCCGGTTGTCCACCTACCTGCTGCACCTGTACACCGGCCAGTTTACCGGCCATTGCTTCTGTCGGGTGGGAGACCTTCAGGTCTTTCAAAGAGTTGCTTCCCACTTGTGCCACAGCGCCTGTCAAATCTTTTTTCTTCATCACGCCGTAGCCGACTACTACTACTTCGTCCAGCGCTTCGGAATCTTCCTGAAGAGTAATATTGAAAGACGTCTGGTTGCCTACACGTATTTCCTGCGAAGTAAAGCCGATATAGGAAACGACAAGGATTGCGTTGGCGGGCACATTCTCGAGTGTGAATTTACCGTCCATGTCCGTAATGTTCCCGTTTGTCGTACCTTTCACAATGATGTTGGCTCCGGCAATTGGGCCCAATGCGTCTTGCACGACTCCGGTGATGGTCTTCCCGTTTTGCTGCATGTCGGCAGGTAACGTGTTCAGTTTTGTTTTAGAAAGGATTATCTGCCGGTCGGAGATATAATACTTGGTATTAGTCCCGGAAAAAACTTGCTCGAGAATTTTTTCTACTTGTTGCCCTCTGGCATTGACTGAGACTTTGCGGTTCAAATCAATCGATTTGTCCATGTAAAAGAAGATGTACTCACTTTCATTTTCTATTTTGTTGAGGACATCTTTGACTGTTAAACTATTAGATTCGATCGTGAAAAAAGTCCGTTGCGAATATATGTCGGCTGCAAAACAGACTCTGATTCCCATAAATAAGAGAAATAGGCAAAAACTAAGCCTTGTGTTATTTTTCATATTTCTATGGAGATTTAGGTGAATAAATTAAATAATACATTAGAATAAAAACTGTCTGTGATAATTTAAGGATCCATAATTGAATGATTTAATGTTTAACATTGATTTTTATACTCTCATTTTTGTTCTCAATTTCAAGTGGAATTGCCCTTTTCAGTGAATTCAGTACGTCTTCAAGGTTATCTTTAAGATCCAGCTTTCCGCTGCAACTAAGATCGTTGTCCGTATTATCACAGTAAATCAGTGTACCGTAATAGCGGGATAGCTTTCGCAAAATCACATTGAGCGATTCGTGGTGGAACTGGTAATAACCATCTTTCCAGGCTACATAATCATTTATATCGACCGTTGAAATCTTTACTTTCTGCAACCGGCCGTCATAGTGGAACATTTGGTTGGGTGCTAACAGGCTTTTATTTTTATTGTCCGTGTTAACTTCCACTTTGCCTTCGACCAGGACGACTTGCATGTTGTTTTCATTTTTGTAGGCACTTACATTGAATTTAGTACCCAGGACTTTAATTTCCATTTGTTTCGTCTTTACGATAAAGGGCCTTTTGGCATCATGGCTGACTTCCAGGAATATCTCTCCTTCAACAAATATCTCTCTTTTCTCGTTGGCGAAAGCAACCGGGTAAACCACTTTCGTGTCTGAGTTAACCCATATCTTCGTCCCATCGGAAAATGTAACGGAGGAACGTTTCCCTACGGGTACTACTAATTGATTATATGCCGGTTGAGTACTTTCTTGTTTTTCCAATTCTACTTTCTTGGAATTGACATTTACTTGCCCTTCTTTTTTATATTCCAGTTGCGCCTCGTCTCCTTCGAGATCCATTTTCTCATTATTATCGAGGATTAACTGTACTTTTTGGGAAGCACTGTCCGGAATATTTATAGATTCGATAATTGCCAGATAGTCCGTGCCCTGTTTTTTCGGCTCAAAAGCCATATACCATCCGACAGCAAACAAAAGCGTGATGGTCGCAGCAATACTGAAAACTTCTCTTATGATCCGGGAACGTCTGTTTTTTCTTTCCGTCTCGATATTAGTCTGTTCAATCTGTTGCCACAATGTATTTTCTTCCGTGCTTGTCAAAGAAGGGATCTCCGTATCTTTTTCTAATGCGTTCAGTAAAAGACGGGCGATTTCGATCTCGGCAGCCAGTGGTTCGTTTTCCTCCATAAGATTTTGCCAAAAGAGGCGGCTCTCTTCTGTCGGATGTAGCTCTGACTGCAAAAAGTAATCGTCATTCAGGAGCTGGTCTGCTGAGTATTTTGTATAATCTGTATGCATCTGATGCGTGCTTGCTTTCTATAAGGACAAAGCATCCCTCTATTTATACTCACTTAAAATGATATTTTTTTTAATTAATGTGCGAGACAGGTCAGGATAAGCAGGAATATCTCTGGAGAACCATATTCTTCCCGGATTTTTTTCAGCGAACGCTGGATCAGGTTTTGTGCTGACTGGTAGTTCATATCCATCATGGTACAGATTTCTTCAAAACTAAGTTCTTGAATGTAGCGGTAATAAATGATTTCTTTTTGGCGGGGAGTCAGTATATTCAATATTTCCTGTATCTTTTTCTGCTGGTTTGCATATTGCTCGTTATCCAGATATTGTTCTTCGACGCTCAATCCTAATGCGAATGGAACTGCTTCGCTGTCATAAGGTGCATAGCGGTCTTCGCGGTATAACGCATTGACCAGGCTGTTCTTTATGGAAATGAGCAGATAGACCTTTATGTTTCTGGGAGTGGTCAGTTGTTCCCTGTTTTTGTATAACCCGGTAAATACGTCTTGGATGCAATCTTTGATCAGTTCAGTGTCGGATGTAAAGCGACGCCCGTACCGGAACAACATTTGTATGTGAGCTTTATATATCCAGCTATAGGCGTTGTTATCGCCCGCCAGAAATTGATCCCATTTTATTTTGCTCTCGTCTTCCCACATATTATTGTTGTCTCAGCGCAAATATAGCCTTTTTATCCTAAAATATATAGAATGAGTTTAAAAATACCTGGTATCCATCATTATATAGAATCTTATATCGTTGCATCAGGCGTTCTTTATCAAATTATCTGCCTCATTTGCCAAAATATTCCGTAGGACGGTCATGAGCCTTCCGAAGTGCCGTGAAGGAAGGAATAACCCGGCAGACAGAGCCATTTATGCGGAGTATCTTGTTTCTCAATATTTATCCGCTATTCATGTTACAGTCGTGAAACAAAAGAAATCCAACTGTAACACAGAAGGCAGACAGTTGTGACATGAAAAGAATACGGCTGTGACATGTAATAGAGGAGCGGGGAAAACAGTCAAAATGAAATTTTTTTTTCAATTCCAACTAGGGATACCGTTTTATGAACTGTTAGTATTATGTAAGCGTAACCGAAAAGTTATAAAATGAACCGGAAAGTATTATATAAATTCTTTGAAGGCACGGCTTCTTATGAAGAGGAAGTCGAGATCCGGCAATGGATGGAACATTCTCCGGAGAACAGGCGTGAGTTTCTGAGAGAGAGGAAGTTATTTGATTCGATGTTGCTTCTTGGCGATGAAAAGGCAATAGGAAAAGCGCAGCGGGTAAAATCGCGACATAATAGTTCTCTCAGAACTGAGATATTGAAAGTCGCAGCAGTTGTGGCTGTGACATTGGGACTTAATATCTTGTATCAATTTGTTTCGGATAAAAATCAGACAGTGCCGATGCAATCTATTTATGTTCCTTCCGGACAACGGGTAAATCTTACGTTATCAGATGGAACAAATGTTTGGCTAAATGCCCGTACGAGAATATTGTATCCGGCAGTATTTGATAAATCCATACGTCAGGTGACGGTAGACGGAGAAGCTTATTTTGATGTTGCAAAGGATAAGCAAAGGCCATTTATCGTAGAGACGAATAAATGTAAGATGGAAGTATTAGGAACTAAATTCAATGTAGAAGGATATTCCGATAAAGACGATTTTGAAGTAACCTTAATGGAAGGTAGTGTGAAAGTTGCGTCTAAACAGGGAGTTGGGAATACATTGATTTTAGCGCCGGACAGTAAGGCATGCCTTGAGAAGGACGGTCGGTTGACTGTAGTTCCGGTAGACGATTATAACCCGTATCGTTGGAAAGAAGGATTGATTTGTTTTAGAGCCGAATCATTCTCCTATATCATGAATGATTTGGAGAAATATTTCGGAGTTAGTATAATTATAGAGAATAAAGCAGTATTGAAGTATAATTTCACCGGGAAGTTCCGGCAGGCGGATGGTATTGATTACGCATTGAGAGTTCTACAGAAAGATATCAGTTTTCGATATGAGCGAGATGACGAAAATCAAGTCATTTATATCAGATAAACACAAATAAGTAATTATAAGAACAAAATAAAAAACACAATATTAGTATTAACCTTGTAAATTCAGGAGACATGAAAACAGACAATAGCTAACAAAAAAATGCCGGCAAGCGCTGGGGGGCATTTACCGGCATTCAAATCAACACAATTTTTTTAAATTTATTGTATTAACTTCAAATCAGTTACAAAGGTATGAAAAAAAACTTTTTGTCGGGTGGATATTATCCGAAAACCCCGTCAGGTAAAAAAATCTTGAGAACTATGCGAATCTCCACATTCCTTTTGGGAGCCTGCGTATTCTGCTCGTATGCCGAAAATTCACATTCGCAGAACGCCCGGGTTAGTATCAACAAAAACAACACTCAGTTGGAAGAAATTCTGAATGAGATTGAAAGTCAGACAGATTATTTGTTTATTTACAATAATCAGGTCAATGTTAACCGCAAGGTTTCGGTTAAGGCAAAAACGAAACCTGTATCCGAAGTATTGGATAACTTGTTAAAAAATGCAGGTATTGAATATGAAATGGAAGGCACTCACATTGTATTGTCTGCAAAAGGTGCGAATGTCGTAGCTGCTGTAAAACAACAAACACAAACAGTGACAGGCCGGATTGTCGATAATATGGGTGAGCCTATTATCGGAGCAAATGTTGTTGTAAAAGGTACTACGAACGGAACTGTTACCGATATTGACGGTAATTTCTCTATTGAAGCCGATCCTAAATCTGTTTTGAATATTTCTTATATCGGTTACCTGTCAAAGGAAATAGTGGTTGGAAACCAGAAAGTAATCAATGTCGTACTATTGGAAGATACGAAGGCCTTGGACGAAGTAGTCGTTATTGGTTACGGTACGCAGAAGAAAGCGGATTTGACCGGTTCGGTTGCGAATGTCAGTACGGAAAAGCTGAATACACAGAGTAACACGACTATCGGCCAGGCTTTGCAAGGAAAGATTGCCGGTGTCGATATCGTTTCGCAGGGAGGTGCGCCGGGCGGAAGTACCCGTGTCATGGTTCGTGGTATCGGTACGTTGAACAATTCATCTCCTTTGTATATCGTGGATGGTATGTATATGAGCGGAATCGACCATATCAATCCGAACGATATTGCCAGCATCGACGTGTTGAAGGATGCTTCTTCGGCAGCTATCTACGGTTCACGTGCAGCCAATGGTGTTGTGATCGTCACGACAAAAGAGGGTAGCAATACGGAAGGGAAACCTATTATCGACCTGTCGGCCAATGTCGGTGTCAGCTCTCCGAGTAAATATCTGGACTTGTTGGATGCTGCCGGATGGGCGGAAGTGACGACGGTTTCCAGAAAGGCAGCCGGGATGAATCCGCTTGATATGGCAATGGATCTGGCTTCCAAGCCGGATAATGACTGGCAAAGCCTGATGTTCAGCCCGGCTTTGATGCAGAACTATAACCTGTCTGTAAAAGGGGGTGGTAAATATTCTACCTATTATAATAGTGTGGGGTATACGAACCAGGACGGTGTGATGAAAGGAACGAACTATCAGCGTTATACGTTGCAGAGTAAACAGGATTTCAAGAAGGGTATTTTCCAGGCAGGGACGAATATCGTTCTGACTTATAGCCAGGATAAACCTCTGCTTTCTGAGATTCGTGGAGGATATGTAGGCCATACGATACAGGCTATTCCAACGTTGGAACAGTATGACGCAAACCAGACTGGTGGCTATGGCGCTTTGTATGGTGATGTTGTAAACCTGTATAACCCGCTGGGTATGGTGGATGACAATTTGATGAACCGTTACAGTGATAATGTGAAGATATTTGCAAATGCTTATGTCTCTGTGGAGTTCATGAAAGGACTGAAATATAAATTGAATCTGACTCCGGACTTCCAGTTCTACCGTTACAATAGCTATTTAGGATTGTATGATTACGGATTGAATAAGAATGATATCACGCAGGTAACAGAACAACAGACCCGGACACGTAATGTCTTGGTTGAAAACTTGCTGACTTTCGACCGTACTTTCGGTGATCATAAGATTTCCGTACTTGCCGGTTATACCTATCAGGATTCCCGCTATCGCTATATGCAGGGATCAGGTCAAGGAATGCCAACTGGTATTAAGGAGATAGATGCCGCTGCACAGGGACTGGCCGTAAGTGGTAATTCCAGCCGTAGTGTGTTGACATCTATTTTGGGACGTGCTTTCTATTCTTACAAGAACCGTTATTTATTGACTGCGACTATCCGTCGTGACGGTTCTTCCAAGTTCGGTTCTAACAACCGTTATGGCAATTTTCCATCAGTGTCTGTTGGTTGGAATATCGCAGAAGAAGATTTTGTGAAGAATAATACTTCATGGCTTGATCAGCTTAAGTTGAGAGGAGGCTATGGTGTGCTGGGTAATCAAGAGATCGACAATTACCAGTATGTATCAGTTGTGACCACCGGTATTAATTATCCGGACGGAAAGAGCGGATTGATACAGGGAGCTTTCCCGAAAACATTTGCCAATCCGGATATCAAATGGGAGGAAACTGCCATGACGAATATCGGTATCGATTTCATGGCATTGCGAAACCGTTTGACATTGACTGCGGACTGGTATGTGAAGAATACGAAAGACATTTTGCTGAATGTGCCTATTCCGATCTCGTCCGGTGGTGCGAATGATCCGATCAAGAATGCAGGTAAGATACGCAATCAGGGCTTTGAGTTTAATTTAGGATGGAATGAATCTCTAAATAAAGATTTGTCCTATGGTGTCAGTTTTTTAGGAACATATAACAAGAATGAAGTTGTTGAAATGGGAGCTGAATCGCAATCTATTATCGGTGGAACGATTCATGGTGGAACGTATACCAGTAAGACATTGGCCGGTTATCCTATCGGTGGTTTCTGGTTGATCCCGACTGATGGATATTTTAACAGCGCAGAAGAAGTACAGGCATACCAGAAAGACGGTGTCCTGATTCAGCCAAGTGCGGCGCCGGGTGATATTCGTTTTAAGGATACGAACAACGACGGAACAATTGATGATGACGATCGTGTATATTGCGGTAGCCCATTTCCGAAATTCACCTATTCAATCAATGGTAATGTCACTTATAAGAATGTAGACTTCTCTATTGGATTCCAGGGGGTCTCTGGAAATAAGATTTATAATGCGACACGATTGGAATTGACAGATGTAACCCGTGGAACCAATTATCTGGCAAGCACATTAGATTACTGGACACCGGAAAATCATAATGCATCCCAGCCGCGCCTGATCTGGACTGATCCCAACCGGAATGCCCGTTCGGAATCCGACCGTTATCTGGAAAGCGGATCTTATTTCCGTCTGAGAAACTTGCAGGTAGGTTACACATTGCCTAATGTATGGTTCCATGGACTGATACAGAAAGCCCGTGTTTATTTCAATGCGGAGAACCTCTTTACGATTTCGTCTTATTCGGGATATACTCCGGATGTAAACTCTTCGGATGTTTATTCCCGTGGTTTCGATGAATTTATATATCCTTCTAACCGTACATTTATGGTGGGCCTGAACGTAACATTTTAAATAAAGTAATTATATGAAACGAATATATCTATATTTTATATCTTGTGCAGCAGCTGTTATCGGCTTGTGTACATCATGTGACGCCCAGTTGGAACAGATCAATCCGAATAAGGCGACAGAAGATACTTTCTGGCAGAATGAAGCTGATTTCGAACTGGCTTTAACATCCTGCTACACCCCTTTGAAGAATGCCTTGAACGGCGGATATTATGGAACCCGTGGTGTAATGATGCGTATCGCACGTGCCGACGAAGTTGAATTCCGAAATGATATCAGTGATGTTTTTCAGGCCTGTTATTTTACCAATACGAATGGTAATACTTTGTCTCAGGGTATGTTCTACCAATTCTATAATGCGTTGTACAGAACGAATTCGATTATGCAGAAACTGGATGAAAAGAGTGCGGAGTTCTCTGCGGATTTTGTAAACAAAGTCAAGGCTGAATGTTTGTTTATTCGTGGATTTTACCTGTTTCAGTTAGGCAAAGAGTTTAAAGATGCTCCTTTGCGCCTGACAGCATCGCAGTCTCCGTCCACTTTCCCGTTGGCAAAATCGACACAGGCTGAAATTTGGGCACAGGCAGAGCAGGATTTGACTACGGCTGCATCTCTACTGCCGGTTGAGAATAGTGTTATCGGGAAACCGACTAAAGGCGCAGCTTTTGCTGTTCTGGGCAAACTGTATGTATATGAAGAAGAGTTTGATAAAGCAATCGATGCCTTGGAGCCTTTGACACAAGCTCCTTATACCTATCGTTTGGTCGAAGACTTTTCCTGGAACTTTGATGAAGCGCACGAGAATAACGCTGAAAGTATTTTTGAGTTGTTGATGGAACCGGTCGGAGGTACCGATATCTGGGGAGATGGAGAGAATATCAATTCGACCCAGACGAATACGCGTCCGAAGGAATATGCAGCACCGGAAGCCAGTGGTTGGTATGAAGCAAATCCTACTCAGCAGATGATGAATATCTTCTTGCAGGAAAAAGACAAGGACGGTAATTCCGACTATCGCGCCCGTTCATCCGTAGCCTGGGATTATGATGGCTGTATGTATTATATGCAACCGTTCCGCGAGATATTTAAAACAGAGGATCGATGGAGCACATATTGGATACTGAAATATCAGAATTCAAGTACGGCAACATCGGAAGCTGATCCTCCTATGTCTGTTATTAATGAACGCGCCGTGCGCTATGCCGACGTTCTTCTGCTGCTTTCCGAATCTTATCTGCGCAGTTCCGGCAGACAGGATTTGGCAAAGGCTGTCGGTTATCTGAATCAGATTCGCGAGCGTGCCAACCTGAATCCGTATAGTGGGGCGCAGACCTCGGAAGCTATTTTCAGCGATCTGGAACACCAGCGCGCAATCGAATTCTTTGTGGAAGGAGAACGTTTTTACGACTTGCGTCGTTGGGGATTGCTGGAAGAACGTATGCAGACTTGTAATGAGGCTCGCTACAACCAGTTAAAAAACGGAAAAGTCGGAAATACAAACCGTTATTACTATTATCCGATACCTTCGAAGGAAATAGAAACAAATCCGTTGTGTACACCGAATGAAGGTTGGTAATTAAAGGCTTTTTTTAATAGGTATTATTCTATATGGGCCGGCTGTAATGGTGTAAGACGTGTTATAGCCGGCCCTTTTCTTCCTTTATTTTTAGGTCTTCCCTTTCGGACCATGTATCTTTGGCCAACGGTAACGAGGTTGCTTTCCTTGTGTTAGAGAGAGCGTCTTCCCACCCTTGGAGAGGTGTTGTGTTTAAAGAAAATATTAAAACGATTAATATAAAGTAATATGAGAAAATTAGAAATGTATTTGATATTCTGGTTGATGGCTTTGCCTTTATGGGCAGCCCATCAGCCCGAGTTCTCGACGGCCGGTTTCTTCCGATTGGAAGACAGTGGGCGGGAAGTTTATTCCATGAATCCGGCATGGTGTTTCCATAAAGGTGCAGCGGACGGAGCAAATGCGAAAGAGTTTAATGATAAGGACTGGACAGTCGTTTCCCTGCCGAACGGTATTGAATACCTGCCGACGGAGGCAAGCGGTTGTATCAATTATCAGGGTGAAGTCTGGTATCGTAAGCATTTTACACCCGACGCATCGTTGAAGGGCAAGAAACTTTTCCTGCATTTCGAGGCTATCATGGGAAAAAGTAAAGTATTCGTGAATGGAAAACTGCTAACGGAGCACTTTGGTGGCTATCTGCCTGTTGTACTGGATGTGACGGATGCGCTGGACTGGAATGGCGATAACGTCATTGCCGTCTGGGCCGATAACAGTGACGATCCTTCCTATCCTCCCGGAAAGGCGCAGGATGTGCTGGACTATACCTACTTTGGCGGCATCTACCGGGATTGCTGGTTGATCGCCCATAACAACGTGTTCATTACCGACCCCAATTATGAGAATGAGATAGCCGGAGGCGGCTTGTTCGTCTCTTTCGGGAAAGTTTCGGATGCTTTGGCGGAGGTGCAGTTGAAGATACAGGTGCGTAATGCGACAAAGAAATCTTTCACCGGTGTGGTGGAATACACCTTGTTACAGCCGGATGGCACGCAAGTTGCATATCTGAATGATAAGATTCAGGTGAAGGGCGGTAAGGCAATCACTTCTTCCGATAAATTACTGGTGAAGCAGCCGATGCTCTGGACACCTTCGACGCCGACACTGTATAACCTTTTGGTACGAATCTTGGATAAAGACGGGAATGTGGTAGACGGCTACCGCCGCCGTGTCGGAATCCGTAGCATCGAGTTTAAGGGGAAAGATGGCTTCTGGCTGAACGGGAAGCCCTATGGAAAGCCATTGATCGGAGCGAATCGTCATCAAGACTTTGCTGTAGTCGGCAATGCTGTCGCCAACAGTATCCATTGGCGGGATGCCAAGAAACTAAAGGCGGCTGGAATGGAGATAATCCGTAACGCCCACTGTCCGCAAGACCCGGCATTCATGGATGCCTGCGACGAGTTAGGGTTGTTTGTCATCGTCAATACGCCCGGCTGGCAATTCTGGAACGATGCGCCTGAATTTGCCGAGCGTGTATATGGCGATATCCGCAATGTCGTACGCCGCGACCGCAACCATCCTTGTGTCTGGCTGTGGGAACCGATCCTGAACGAAACCTGGTATCCGGCGGACTTTGCCAAGAACACCCGCGATATAGTGGATGCCGAATATCCTTATCCATATTGTTATAGTGGGAGTGACAGCGAAGCGCGCGGACACGAGAACTTCCCGGTCTATTTTGCCCATCCCGCCAATATGCAGGATGCTTCGAAAGAGATCGATCCGACAAAGACCTATTTTACCCGTGAATGGGGAGATAACGTGGACGACTGGAGTTCGCACAATTCCCCCAGCCGTGTAGCCCGCAACTGGGGCGAACAGCCGATGCGCGTACAAGCCGAACATTATGCCTCGCCTTCCTATCCGGTGACCAGCTACGACGTCTTGTATCAACAGCAGCCGCAGCATGTCGGTGGCTGTCTTTGGCATTCGTTCGATCATCAGCGCGGCTACCATCCCGATCCGTTCTACGGAGGTTTGATGGATGTCTTCCACCAGCCGAAGTATTCCTACTATATGTTTATGGCGCAACGTCCGGCAGTGAAGAACGATCAGCTTGCCGGAAGCGGTCCGATGGTCTATATCGCACACGAGATGACGCCGTTCTCCGGTAAGGATGTGACGGTTTATTCGAACTGTGATGAGGTGCGGCTTACGTTCAATAAAGATGGAAAGACCTATACTTATAAGAAAGACAAAAAACGTTCGGGAATGCCGTCTCCGGTCATTACTTTCCCCGGCGTTTATGACTTCATGGTAGACAAGGCTCTCTCCAGAGAGAGAAAGCAAGATGACGTCTATCTGCTTGCTGAAGGTCTGATCGACGGCAAGGTCGTGGCTACGCATAAGGTCGTTCCTGCCCGTCGCCCGGAAAAAATCCTGTTATGGGTAGATAACGAAGGGACAGACCTGAAAGCCGATGGCTCCGACTTCGTAACGGTAGTGGCCGCTGTTGCGGATAAGCAGGGAAATATCAAACGTTTGAACAATTATAATATCCGTTTCTCCATCGAAGGGGAAGGGCGTATCTTAGGTGGTCCGGATGTCTTGGCTAATCCCGCTCCTGTCAAATGGGGAACAGCCCCTATTCTGGTTCAGTCTACCTTGAAGCCCGGTAAGATACGGATCACTGCCAGTGTCTTGTTCGAAGGTTCGCAGATGCCGGTAAGCGGCGAACTGGTGCTCGAATCGAAACCGGCCGCATTCCCGCTGGTCTATAACACCGAAGACGCATCCCGCATCACGCTGAGCAGTGTCTCCGCTGGGCAATCGGCCACATCGAAAACCGATGCCGAACGAGAAGTGGAACGCCTGCGCAAGGAATTGAATACCTTAAAGTTGAAAGAGGTGGAGCGGCAACAGTCGGATTTTGGAGAATAAGAAATAATGACGTAAATATGAATATCCGACAGCTCGGTTATATTCGTGAAACATAGCACGCAGAGGACGCATCCTTTTTTATTCTGTCATCTGTGTGCTGTGTATTGAAAAATGTTACCTTTGTGAAAATTGATATTTGTATGAGGTATCTTTTGATTATATGGATGATGGCATTTTTGTGTGGCTGTGCCGGTAAGAGTACGGATAACGAAGTCTTGCAAATCGACCTCAATGCGGAACATTCATCCATTCGATTAAATTTAAAGGATATTGCAGATGTTACATATATAAAACTTGCAAGCAATACCGATTTATTAGTTAGATCAAGAGCTTTGGTTTGTAATGAAAATTATATACTGACCAAAGGGGGTGCAACCGGTGAGATTCTGATGTTTGATAGGGAAGGACAGCCGGTCCGTAAGTTTTCTCATTATGGGAATGGCCCTCACGAATATAATTATATCACCAATTTGCGTATGGATGAAAAGAGAGGGGAGATTTATGTCCATGATGTTTTTTCCCGGAAGATCGTTGTTTATGATCTGAATGGCGAATATATCAGGGAATTTGCTCCTGGGGATGCGCGTTTCATTTACAATTTTAATGATGATGCTTTTCTCGTTTACAATACGGAAACGAATCGGGTAAACTCTGATCTGAAACCTTATTTCTCGATTCTGGCTAAGAATGACGGGGAAATCCAGAAGAAAATAGAAGTTCCTTTTTCTTCTGGTAAGAAATATGATTTGACGGTGACTAAAGAAGGTGATGGCGGTCGTTTTTCATATACAGCCATGCATCTTCCTGTTGTAAGAAATTCGGAAGGTTATATTTTGAACGAACTTTCGTCGGATACCATCTATCAGTATTCATACGATGGGGTTTTGACTCCGGTTATATTGAGAACACCTGCAATTAGCTCCATGAGTGCCCCTGTTTTTTTACAGTATGGAATTGAAACAAGTAAATATGTGTTCTTGACTCGGATTTCTGTAGATGAAAGCAATGAACGGGATATGTTTCCTGAAACCAACTGGGTTTACAACAAAGAAAATGGAGATATAAATGAGTATGAGATAAGGAATGATGATTATCCGGATGCAAAAATAGTTTTGAGCTCTCATCTTGTGAATTGTGATATGCAATCCGGTTATGGCATATCCCGGTTTAATGCCGATGAATTATTAGAGGCTTATCAGGAAGGGAAATTGTATGGAGAATTAAAAGATTTGGCATCCTCTTTAAAAGACGAAGATAATGATGTCCTGATATTGTATAAATTCAAATAACGGCGTAATGAAACAAGGATTATTTGCATTAGGGCTGTCAATCGCCCTGTCGCTAATGGCAGGTTGCCAGCCACAGAAAAACGGGTGGAAGTTGGTATGGGAGGAGAACTTCGACCAGACGGAGCATTTTGATGAGGCTTCGTGGAGTAAGATTCCACGCGGGACATCGGATTGGAATAACTATATGTCCGACTTCGATTCTTGTTATGGGATGCGCGACGGTAACCTGGTCTTGCGCGGATTAGTTAATTACAGTTTGCCGGCGGATACGGCTCCTTTTATCACTGGTGGTATTTATTCAAGAGGAAAAGTCGGCTTTTCCGACGGGCGTCTGGATATCCGTGCAAAGCTCTACGGGGCAACCGGAGCCTGGCCGGCGTTCTGGCTATTGCCGGAAAACGAAGGCTGGCCGGAAGGCGGGGAGATCGATATTATGGAGCGTTTGAATAATGATACCATCGCTTATCAGACCGTTCATTCTGCCTATACGCATATATTGGGTATAAAGGATAATCCGAAGCAGGGTGGGATCGGGCCGATAAACCGTGACGATTATAATGTCTACAGTGTAGAGATGTATCGCGACAGCCTTGTTTTCTTTATCAATGACACCCGGACTTTTGCTTATCCCCGTATCGAGACAGACAAAGAAGGGCAGTTCCCGTTTACCGATAAGAAGTTCTATCTGCTGCTTGATATGCAGTTGGGTGGGAGCTGGGTTGGCGCAGTCGAACCTGCTGATCTGCCTGTCGAGATGGAGATCGATTGGGTGCGTTTCTACCAGAAAGAGAAGTAGATATAAGTATTTATCAGATATTAAAAAAGCTTTTCGTTTCTTACGGGAGGCTTTTTTATGTGCTGCAATTGATCGTTTACCTGATAAACATAGTATCTTTGACGCTTGTTATTAAGTTAAATAGATACAGTTATGTTAGATATACAGTCTATCCGGAAGGATTTCCCTATCCTGGATCATAAGATATACGATAAGCCGCTTATTTATTTCGACAACGGTGCGACGACTCAGAAGCCCCGTTGTGTGGTGGAGAAGATAGAGAGCGGCTACTATAATGTGAATGCTAATATCCATCGCGGTGTCCATTTCCTGAGCCAGGCGGCTACGGAAGCACATGAAGATGCACGTCGGACTGTGCAGCAGTTCCTGAATGCCCGTTCTTCCAACGAGATCATCTTTACGCGTGGGACGACAGAGGCGATCAATCTGATTGCTTCCAGTTTTACCGACGAATGTATGTCGGCAGGCGACGAGGTAATCGTTTCCGTGATGGAGCACCATTCCAATATCGTCCCCTGGCAGATACAGGCGGCCCGCAAAGGTATCGCGCTAAAAGTGATTCCGATGAATGAGAAAGGCGAACTCTGTATGGATACGTTCCGCAGCCTGTTTTCGGAAAGGACGAAGTTGGTTTCCGTTACGCATGTTTCCAATGTGCTCGGTACGGTCAATCCGGTAAAGGAGATTATAGAAGAAGCGCACAACCATGAAGTGCCGGTGTTGATCGACGGTGCACAGGCCGTTCCCCATCTGAAGGTGGACGTGCAGGACCTGGATGCCGAGTTCTATGTCTTTTCCGGTCATAAGATATACGGTCCGACTGGTATCGGTGTTTTGTATGGTAAGGAAGAATGGTTGGACAAATTGCCGCCGTATCAGGGAGGAGGAGAGATGATTGCTTCTGTCTCTTTCGAGAAGACGACTTTCAACGAACTGCCTTTCAAGTTTGAAGCCGGAACGCCGGACTATATCGGTAGCACGGCGTTGGCAGAAGCCTTGCGTTATGTAGGCCGTTTGGGAATGGATAATATAGCAGCGTATGAAGATGAACTGCTCCGTTATGCAACCGAAAAATTGAATGCAATCGACGGTATGCGTATCTTCGGACAGGCAGCCTATAAAGGGGCGGTTCTCTCTTTCCTGGTCGGCAATATCCATCATTATGATATGGGTATGTTGTTGGACCGTCTGGGCATTGCAGTCCGTACGGGACACCATTGTGCCCAGCCGCTGATGCAGGATTTAGGGATCGAGGGGACTGTTCGCGCCTCTTTCTCGTTCTATAATACAAAAGAAGAGATTGACGTTTTTGCCGCCGGTATTGAACGGGTACGGAAAATGTTTTAATAGAGGGAATCGTTTTTATGGTGTTGTATTATCTGAAGAAATATCCGGTTTCGCTCACGATCGTTGCAGTTGTGATCTATCTCTCTTTCTTTAAGCCGCCTTCGCTGGAGGTTAGTAAGGTGGTGGGGATAGACAAAATCGCACATATCTGTATGTATGCAGGCTTGTCCAGTGTGTTGTGGCTCGAGTTCCTGCGCAATCACCGTAAATACGACGATGTGTTGTGGCATGCCTGGATCGGGGCAGTCTTATGTCCGATCCTGATGAGCGGCGTAATCGAACTCTTGCAGGAATATTGCACAACATACCGAGGGGGCGACTGGTTTGACTTCCTTGCCAACATCAGCGGTGTCACGCTCGCCACACTGTTTTCCTACTTCGTCCTGCGTCCCTGGATGATGAAAAGAAAGATTGAAAAAATAAATTAACCATGTTACTACCCTACTTAGAAGCAAATCGTATAGAAGCCGGATGTGATGAGGCCGGTCGTGGATGTCTGGCGGGTTCGGTGTTTGCAGCAGCAGTGATCCTTCCTCCTGATTTTCATAATGAAGAGCTGAATGACAGCAAGCAGTTGAGTGAGAAGAAACGTTATGCACTCCGTCCTGTTATTGAGCAGGAGGCGATTGCTTGGGCTGTCGGTATTGTTACCCCCGAAGAGATTGACAAGATCAATATACTGAAAGCCTCTTTTCTGGCTATGCACCGGGCGATCGAACAACTGAAGGTCAAGCCTGAACACCTGCTGATCGACGGAAACCGCTTCACGCCCTATCCCGAGATCCAGCATACGACAGTTGTGAAAGGCGACGGCAAATACCTGAGTATCGCAGCCGCCTCTATCCTGGCAAAAACCTATCGTGACGATTATATGGACAGCCTCGACCTGGAATATCCCGCTTACCACTGGAAAGAGAATAAAGGCTATCCGACGAAAGCCCATCGCGAAGCCATTCGGGAATGCGGGATTACTCCGTATCACCGCAAGACATTCACCTTACTGCCGGAACAACTGACACTGCAATTCTGAAGGAGGAAGATGTTATTTCTTATATTTTATCAGCATAATCACCGGGTTCGATTCCTCGTTCAACCCGGCGGCTATCTCTTTCAGCTTGCCTTTCAATTTGCCTTTCTCGTATGCTTCCACAAGTTCGTATGCCTCTAATTTCTGCACAAGGGCGATTTCGTCGTTTCCGAATGTGACCTCCGAAACCATCATGCTGCCAGGCTCGTCGTTGATATAATCGGCATTGTGTACCACGTATTCGTATATCGCCTTTTCTTGTTTATCATACATCAGGTCAGTCCGTTTGTGCCCGGTCTTAGCAACCCAATCCCATTCCGCTCTTACAGTTTGCATGAAATAATAACGGTCGGTTACTACGGCCGGATACAGAAACACTCCTGGTTTCATTGATTCGATCGGGGGAGTCCGGGCAATAAGAGGAGTCATGCTGTAGTTCGTCCGAACCGTATATATTGTATCGGATGCGTCTTCCATAAGCATCCAGCTGTTGCCCTGAGGAACCAATGTCCGGTTACGGATTGCCATCACATAGCTGTAGTCTGGCGAAAACACCAACGACGTAACTCCCTTTTTATCAGGAATCGAGATTTCTTTGGTGATACTTCCGTCCTGTTTGGATATAACTAAAAACGCATTTGAGTTTTCTTCATCTATATTGTTCGCACAGCAAATCAGGTTATCCCGGTCGAAGTCATATATATCCATTCCATACCTGCCCCGCTGGTGATCGAAGTTCCGTTTGAATTTACCGGACAAGTCATACACAAAGATTTTTTTACTCCAGTGGTCATTGACGAAGATCTCATCGTTGTCTTCATCCAGGGTAATTCCCAAAAGGAACTGATATTCCTCGGCACCTTGTCCCAAGCGATTGATCTTTCTCACTCCCTTGCCGTTTCTGTCAAAGATAAAGATGTCTCCATCAGTATTGCGATTCCTGTTTCTGACAATGATGACTTTCTTGCCGATTGCATGTACCCAACCCATCGTGATAAAACCATCTTGTGTTTCGAGTGGAATATATTCCACATCCATAAAGTCCTGGAGAACCAGTTCTTTCTTCGGATAGTTTACTGTAACATCAACAGTGATCAGATCATCCGCCGCTTGTTTGTCATCAGTACATCCTGCTATAACAAACAGGGTGACGATTAAAAGATAGTTTACTCTTCTCATGACTTTATGGATTAATAAGTTACTCTTGTCTATATTTTATCAGCATGATTACGGCATTTGCTTCCTCGTCCAATCCGGCGGCAATTTCTTTCAACCGGCCTTTCAGTTGGCCTTTATCGTTGGCCTCGATCAGATCTGCCGCTTCTAAAGATTGGCAGGTTGCGATCTCTTGATTGACAATGCCATTGAAGTTCAGTCCTAATGAAACTTGCTGCTTATTCGAATAATCGGCATTGTATAAAGTATATTGGAACAGGGCATTTTCCTGTTTATCATATACCAAGTCGGTACTCGGGAATCCTTTAAACGTTTTGAAGTCCACTTCTTTCTTCATGGTTCGCATGAAATAATAGCGGTCGGTAATGACGGTGGGGAAGAGAAAGATTTTCGTTTCCATCGCGTGTATGGAAGGAGTCCGTGCGATCAAGGGCTTTATGTTACCATCCGGCAAATAGCGGTAGATGGTATCGGACGATGTGTTAACAAGTGACCAATCTGTATGGTTGGGGAATGTCAGATGGAATTCAGGTGCGATAACAAATTCATCTTTTGTCACGACCGGCGTTTCCATTTCTTTGGACGGGATCCGGATTTCACGGGCGATGCTGCCGTCTTGCTTGGAAATAAGGATATGACATGCCTGCTCGCTTTCTTTCGGTGTCCAATATTTCTTATAACTGATCAAATGGTCCTTGTCATAATTGAACAGATCGTCATAATGGCTGGTGTCTGCATATTTGAAACTTCTCTTAAAGTTCCCGGACAGGTCGTACACCAATATTTTCTTCGTTCCATAGTCTGCGACAAACATTTCCCCTTTATCTTCATCCAGGGCGATGTAGGTGGCGAATGAATACTCTTCGCCGCCTTGCCCCATGCGGTTAATTTTTTTCAAACCTTTGCCGGTCTTTCTATCAAAGACAAAAATATTCCCGTCGTTTTGGTTCGTTACCAATAAGATATCCTTACCGATAGCTTTCACAACCCCTTTAGTTACAAATTCATCCGTTGTTTCCAAAGGAACATATTCCACATCCATAATATCCTGTAGAACCAGTTCTTTTTCCGGATAATTAGCTGTAACGTCAACAGTGATCAGGTTGTCCGCCGCTTGCTTGTCACTGCTGCATCCCGCCATTGCGAACAGGGTGGCTATTAAAAGAATGTTTGCTTTCTTCATTATTTTCTTTATAGTTTATATTTGCTGATTCGTATGTTATTTCTTTTGCTTTATCAACATGATTACCGGATTGTCTTCTTCATCCAACCTTGAGGCGATTTCTTTCAATTTGCCATCTTTCAGTTGGCCTTTCTTGTAAATCTCGACAAGCTGGGATGCATTTAAGCTGGTGACGTTTTCGACGTCGCGATTAATAGGTTTCGCTGTCATGGCTACAGGTCTTTTTTCTGCATAATCACCATTGCATACAGTTACTTGATATATGGCTTTTTCTTCCTTGTCGTACATCAGTACATCCGCAAAGAATCCGTTACCCTTTTCGAAGTTAAATACATTTTTAACGGTTTCCATAAAGTAATAACGGTCGGTATAAATACCCATATAAAGAAAAACTTCAGGTGTCATGGCCTGTGCAGAAGGCGTTCTTACAATAAAGGGACTTAATGTTCCATCCGGTGCATAGTTATACAAAGTATCGGCTGATGTTTCAATAAGTGTACATTTGCCGTGGCTCAGGCGTATTTGGTAAGAATAATTCGCTACAAATCCATCCCCATTAGTCACAATCGGTGTGTTGATCGTTTTGAAAGGGATAAATATTTCCCGGGTGATACTTCCATCCTGTTTTGATATAATGACATGGTACGATTTGCTTCTATCTTTTCCTTTATTATGATAATCCGACATGTCGTAGCCAATCAAATTAGATTTGTCATAATCAAAAACAGATGACACTTCCCGATCAAGATTCAAACACCGTTTGAATTGTCCGTAAAGATCGTACACTAAGATTTTATTCCCCATCGATATTACGAATATTTCACTATTGCTTTCATCGAGAATCATCCCATTAATCCTTGTATATTCTTCCGCCCCTTGTCCTTGCCGGTTTATCTTCCTTAATCCTTTACCGGTTTTTCTGTCAAAAATAAAGATGTCCCCGTCATTATTTCTGTTTTTCACCAATAAGTATTCTTTTCCTACATCCTGTACTGCCCCTTGTGTAAGAAACTCGTCATTGGTTTCCAGCGGAATATATTCCACATCCATAAAATCTTGAAGAATCAGTTCTTTTTTAGGATAGCTTTTCGAAACGTCAATGGTAATCAGATCGTCTGCAGATTGCTTGCCACCGCTGCATCCCGCTAATGTGAGCAGGAGGGCGGTTAAAAGGATGTTTGCTCTTTTCATTATATTATCTTAGTTTATATTTTCTGTTCCGAATGTTATTTCTTTTGTTTTATCAACATGATTACCGGGTTTGATTCCTCGTTTAATGTTGCAGCTATATCTTTCAATTTCCCTTTCAGCCTTCCTTTCTTATAAGACTCAACAAGTTCGGACGCTTCTAAAGGACACCATAGCTCGTTTTCGCTATTAGCGATTCTGAAAGCATTCATATAGACTTCTTTTTTAACCGAATAATCACCGTTGTAAACATTATATTTGAAAAAGTCCTTTTCCTGTGTGTCGTACATCAGAAAAGTTCTTGGAAAGCCTTTCCCTTCACTGAAGTCCCATGCATTCTTTATGGTTTCCATGAAATAATAACGGTCGGAAATTAATCTGAAAATAAGAAACTCTTCAGGGTTCATGGTTTGAATAGAGGGACTCCTTACCAGAAATGGTCGCAAGTTCTGATCTGGCAAAAAGGTATATACGGTATCAGATGATAGTTCTGACAGAATCCAATTGTCATTGTGAGGTATTAATGTGGAATAAGCGCCTGGCGATACCCATCTCATACTGTTATTCTCTTTATCTTCTAAAGTTTGTGCTAACACTTTCTTCTCTTTATAAGGTATTTTTATTTCTTTGGTAATACTCCCGTCCTGTTTGGATATAAGGTTAAATCCTGTTTCTTTACTGTATTCACTTTTACAAATCAGCTGGCCTTTATCATAATTGGATATCTCAGTATAGAAAGAATTATCCGTGTTTTCAGCGTATGTAAAACTTCTTTTGAAATTCCCTTCTAAATCATAGACGAGCATTTTTCTTTCGTAATGGCTATTGATATACATTTCATTGTTATCTTCATCTAATACTATTCCTAAAATGAACGAATATTCTTCGCCGCTTTGTCCTTTATGATTAATCTTTCTTACTGCCTTGCCTGATCTGTCGTAGATGAAAATATCTCCGTCACTGTTCCGGTTTTTTATTACTATGTTTTTCTTGCCAATAGCTTGAACAAAACCTTGATTAATAAACTCGTCATTTGTTTCCAATGGAATATACTCCACGTCCATAAAATCCTGAAGAATAAGTTCCTTTTTATGAGAAGGGCTTTTCGTAATGTCAACGGTAATCAGGTCGCCTGCTGATTGCTTGCCGCCACTGCATCCCGCTAATGCGAACAGGAGAGCAAATAAAAGGATGCTTGTTTTCTTCATGGTATTATCAAATTGAATAGATTACGATGTTTTCGCAAATCTATCCAAATAAATAGGATACGAATACTTTGCAGCGGTTAAATATCATTAATGTACGGAAAAAGCAAACCCTTCACCCGCTCCTGCCACATATAAATCAATGTTTATGCAGGAAAAGGTGAAGGGTTGAACAGTTGGGATATCTAAATAATGTTTTTGTTTATGCCTGTTCCTTTGTCCGGAAAGCTAATGCGTACATGCGCATTTGTTTGACCATGGCTACCAAGCCGTTCGAGCGGGTGGGGCTGAGGTGTTCTTTGAGACCGATCTTTTCGATGAAATAGAGGTCGGCATCCAGTATTTCCTGCGGAGTATGGCCGGAAATAATGTTGATCAACAGGGAGACGATCCCTTTTACGATCACCGCATCACTCTCGCCTTTGAACAGGATTTTGCCGTCAACGTAATCTGCCTGCAACCAAACGCGGCTCTGGCAACCTTCTATCAGGTTGCTTTCGGTTTTGTACTTTTCTTCCAAAGGGGGAAGCGAGTTACCGAGGTCTATCAGTAACGCATACTTGTCCATCCAGTCGTCGAAGTCTGAAAACTCTTCGATTACCTGGTCCTGAAGTTCATTGATTGTCATCTTACTATCTAACTTTTAATTTTCAACTTTCACCTGTTATACACTACTTCGAGCACTGTCTGGCCGACAGCTTTCAGTACGTTTTTGTCTATATTGCCCATGTTGTCGTTCTGCGTATGCCAATGGTCGCGGAAACCTTTATCCGACTGCGGGTCATAATTGATAATGTCTAAACAAGGGATGCCGGTCTCTTCGATTACCGCTTCGTGATCGTCGGTTACGCCGCCACCGCTTGCATTGATAAAGTATTTGCCGTAACCGAGATTACGAGCGGCTTCCCATACTTCGTCCACATAGCGGGCGGCATAGCGCATGGAGATATATTCTTTATAGAACACTGCGTCTTTGGCCCCGACCATGTCGAGCAGGATGCCGAATTCGGCTTTGTAGTTCGGCTTATGCGGGTTCTTGCCCCAGAAACGGCTGCCGAGACACCAAGTGTCACTGGTATCGTTGTATTTTTCTTTTGCAAATTCGGGCGTTCCGTAGTCTTCCGCATCGAAAAAGATGATGTCCACGCCGATGTTCGGTGCTTTCATACTGAATTGGCGGGCGATTTCCAGCAGGACGCCTACACCGCTCGCCCCGTCGTCTGCTCCGTCGAGCGGCTTACGGTGGTTGGCCGGATCTGGATCATGATCCGAATAAGGACGTGTGTCCCAATGGGCAAAAAGGATCATGCGCTTATTGCTTTCCGGGTTATAGGCGCCGATAATGTTACGCGACTCCAACGGAGTCCCGTCGTAGGCGGTGAGTGTCATTTCCTGTTCGTAGACCTGTGCGCCGAAACGTTTCAGTTCGGATACTAAATAGTCGCCGCAAGCCTTGTGTGCCGGCGTGTTAGGGACCCGGTGGCCGAATGAAACCTGTTTATCCACATACGAATAAGCACTGTCGGCATCAAAAGAAGGTGCCGATGCCGCCGTCGTTTTCTTTACTTCTGTCGCGGGTTCCGTCGTCTCACTGGAACCTTTCTGACCGCATGCAAATAGGGCCATCGTGCATAATAATAAAATCAGTTTAGTCATATCTTGTCGTTTATATCTTATTGTTAGAGGCGGATTGCGCTTTGTTCATGACACGCAACAGGTTGCCTCCCCATATTTTGGCAATGTCGTTTTCCGTATAGCCTTCTTTGATCAGGCGGACAGTGATGTTTATCAACTCGTTGCTGGCGCGGCATCCGATCAGTTCGCCGTCTCCGTCGAAGTCCGAACCGATGCCTACATGGTGGATTCCGATCAGGTCGACAATGTGGGTGATGTGGCGGATAGCATCGCTCAAGGATGCCTTTTCGGCGTCTTCATTGATAAATCCTTTGTAGAGGCATACTTGTACCACGCCACCTTGTGCCGCCAGCGCTTTCAACTGTTCGTCCGTCAGGTTGCGGGGATGGTTGCAGAGTGCACGGGCGGAAGAATGGGAGGCGATAATCGGGTAGGCACTGGTTTCCAACGCATCGTAGAACGTGCTTTCTGCGGCGTGCGAAATATCGACCAGTATGCCGAGTTCATTCATCTTGCGGATCACATCTTTCCCGAAAGGACTTAGTCCGTTCCATTCCGCTTCGCCTCTTGCCGAGTCGCAGATATCATTGTTCCCGTTGTGGCAAAGGGTTATGTAAGAAACGCCCATGTCGCGGAAGCGGGTGATGTTTTCGAGATCTTTGCCGATGGCGTATCCGTTTTCCAGGCCCAGCATGATTGCTTTCTTGCCGGCTGCTTTCAGAACGTGTACTTCCTGAGGCGTATAGGCAATACACATACGGGGACGGTTTATATCCATCTGCCGGTGTATTTCTTGCAGGCGGTTTATCGCGTAGTCGGTTGCTTTCTGCAACGATGCGTCGTCTCTCGGTCCTTGCGGGATGTAAGCGACCATGATGGCTGCATCTATCAATCCCTCTTCCATAAGTGGAAGATTTACTTTGCCGCCTTCTTTATGGCCGATGTTGAATTCGCCCGGGAAAATCATCGGGGTGTCGGTATGCGAATCGAGCGTCACGTTCCGGTGGTGGATGCGTTTGGCTTCTTTGAACAGACGGGACGATTCGACGTGATGCTTGAATAGTTTCAACATCTGTTCGTCGTCGTTAGCCGCCATTGCTTCGGGATGCCATTGTACGCTGAATATCTCCTTTTCAGGATGTTCCATTGCCTCATTGATGCCGTCGGGAGCTGTTGCCGTCGCGATAAATTCGGGCGCAGGCTCTTTGATGGCCTGGTGGTGGAAAGAGTTGACCAGGAGTTCCGGCGCTCCGTCCAGCATGGTGCGGAGCTTGGAAGTGCTGTCGCTAAGCGTGACGGAATGGGATGCCTGCTCGCGTGGGAGTGTCTGGCTGTGTTTCAGCAGTTTTTGCTCGTGTTGGGAGTGGATATCCTGATAGACGCCACCGCCGAATGCTACGTTCAGTATCTGGTGGCCGCGGCATATTCCCATAACGGGCAGTTGGCGGTTCGTAGCCAGGCGGAGCAGAATCAAGTCGTATTCGTCCCGATAGCTGTCCACATCCTGCAGAGCCGGGATCGGTTCTTCCTGCATGTAAAGCGGGTTGATGTCGCCGCCACCGCTCATGACCAATCCGTCCAGTCCGTTGATGATAGCCGTCAATGCTTCGATATCCGTGATTACGGGAACTAAAACCGGAGCGCCTCCAGCTTTCAAGACTGCCTGTACATACGTTTCGGCTATACATGAAAGTCCGTCTTTCCGGTTAGCGGATATTCCTATGCGGGGAGGTTGAAGACGTTCTTTTTTCGGTATATAATTATCAACTTCCCTGTAGAGAGCCTCTAAATTCGGACGACGGACTTTCATAGAATTATGAGTTATGAATTATGAATTATGAAGAAGTTGTCGGATGGGCATGCAATTTTAGTTTCATGCCCATCCAACTGAAATTGCATGCCCATGGGATTCTTTACGCATCAATATTCGCATACGTAGCATTCTCTTCGATAAACTCGCGGCGCGGACCAACGTCTTCACCCATCAGCATGGAGAATATCTGGTCTGCTTCGGCTGCGCTGTCGATTGTGATCTGCTTCAGCGTACGGTTTTCCGGGTTCATGGTCGTGTCCCATAACTGGTGGTCGTTCATTTCTCCCAAACCTTTGTAGCGCTGTGTATGAATCTGGTTTTCATTACCTCCGCCATATTTGTCGATGAATACCTGGCGTTGCTGGTCTGTCCAGCAATACTCTTCGATCTTACCTTTCTTACACAAGTAGAGGGGAGGAGTAGCCAGATAAACATATCCGTTTTCGATCAACGCACGCATGCGGCGGAAGAAGAAGGTCAGGATCAGAGTGGCAATGTGGCTTCCGTCCACATCGGCATCGGTCATGATGATCACCTTGTGGTAACGCAGTTTGCTCAGGTTCAGTTCCTTTGGGTCGTCTTCGGTTCCGATGGTCACACCCATTGCGCGGAAGATGTTCTGGATTTCTTCGCTTTCGAAGATCTTATGGTCCATTGCTTTTTCCACATTCAGGATCTTACCGCGAAGCGGCAGGATTGCCTGGAAGTTACGGTCGCGTCCCTGCTTGGCTGTACCGCCAGCAGAGTCCCCTTCGACGAGGAACAACTCGCAAAGGGCGGCGTCTTTGGACGAACAGTCTGCCAACTTGCCGGGAAGACCGCCGCCTGTCATCGGTGACTTGCGCTGTACCAGTTCGCGTGCCTTACGGGCAGCCTGGCGTGCCTGGGCTGCCAGGATTACCTTGTCGACAATAACCTTGGCTTCTTTCGGATGTTCTTCCAGGTAATAGCCTAATGCTTCGCCGATAGCCTGGTCTACCGCGCCGGTCACTTCGTTGTTCCCTAATTTCGTTTTGGTCTGCCCTTCAAACTGGGGTTCCGCTACCTTGATCGAGATAACGGCTGTCAGACCTTCGCGGAAGTCGTCACCGGAGATTTCAACCTTTGCCTTTTCCAGCAGTTTGGAGTCGTCCGCATACTTTTTCAGTGTACGGGTCAAACCGCGGCGGAAACCGGACAGGTGCGTACCTCCTTCTATGGTGTTGATATCGTTTACATACGAGAATACGCTTTCGTTAAACGAGGTGTTATACGTCATGGCCACTTCTACCGGAATACCCTGTTTTTCCGTTGTGATGTGGATTACGTCCGGGATCAGCTGCTCTTTGGAACGGTCTACGTAACGGACAAATTCTTTCAAACCTTCATCCGAATGGAATGTGTCGGATTTATAGCTGCCGTCCTCTTTCGTGACGCGTTTGTCTGTCAGGGTAAGCGTGATACCTGCATTCAGGAAGGCGAGCTCACGCAGGCGGGTAGCCAGAATCTCATATTTATATTCTGTTACGGTAAAGATGCTTCCGTCCGGCTTAAACATGATTTTTGTGCCTGTCGTCTCGGTTTCGCCGATTACTTCGACGGAATGAAGCGGCTTGCCGCAAGCAAATTCCTGCATGTGGATTTTTCCGTCGCGGCGGACTTCTGCTCTCAGGTAAGTGGAAAGTGCGTTTACACAGGATACACCTACGCCGTGCAAACCTCCGGATACCTTGTAAGAACCTTTGTCGAACTTACCTCCTGCATGGAGAACGGTCAATACAACTTCAAGCGCAGAGACGCCTTCTTTCTCATGAATATCTACCGGGATACCACGGCCGTCGTCTGTTACCGAGATGGAATTGTCTTCGTTTATCACTACTTCTATTCGGGAACAGTATCCGGCTAATGCTTCATCAATAGAGTTGTCAACAACTTCGTATACCAAATGGTGCAGGCCTCTTTCGCTGGTATCGCCAATATACATGGACGGTCTTTTACGCACTGCCTCTAACCCTTCAAGTACCTGAATACTGTCCGCAGAGTACTCTGTAGAAGTATTCTTAATTTCTTCACTCATGAGTCTTTATCGTTTAAAATCTGTAATTATCTGTCTGTCTAAAAAAGCTAACAAATATAGTGAAAATAATTGACTTAGAAGGTATGGATAGTGTGAAAATAGTCAAATGTGGAGATATAACAAAAAAAGAGACAAAGTTCAACTTTGTCTCTTTCTAAAAGGTAGCCCGTGGGGGAATCGAACCCCCCTTTCAAGAATGAAAATCTTGCGTCCTAACCGATAGACGAACGGGCCGGCGGGTTTAAAAAAGCCGGGCTGATTAATTAGTCCGGCTTTATACTATATAAAGTATAATACCTTTATTATGCCAGTCCGTTAACGTGTTTTGCTAATTTGGATTTCAAGTTGCCGGCCTTATTCTTGTGAATAATGTGTTTTTTAGCAAGCTTGTCCAACATAGAGCACACCTTCGGATACAGAGCCTGAGCTTCGTTCTTGTCTTCAGTAGCACGCAAAACCTTCATTGCATTTCTTGCAGTCTTTGCATAATATCTGTTATGCAGACGCTTTGCGTTGGTCTGTCTGATTCTCTTAATAGATGACTTGTGATTTGCCATTGTTAGCTATTCTCTTTATTTATTCTTTAATCCTGTTTATTGTAGCCCGTGGGGGAATCGAACCCCCCTTTCAAGAATGAAAATCTTGCGTCCTAACCGATAGACGAACGGGCCATCCTGTCAAAGTTCTCACTTTCAGCTCTCTGGGATTGTTGATTTCCCGATTGCGAGTGCAAAGATAGATGTTCTCTTTAAACTGGCAAAATATTTGAAGGAAAAATATATAGAATCTTTCGCATTTAACATCTATTTCGAACTCATGTCTTGCAGGTGAATTTCCAATGCGTTGACTGAAATGTTTATTTCCCAGATACATACGCATAGCGAGGCGGCCAATAGCAAGAGTCCGACTCCGAATATCCAGGCGGCGATGATTTGCCAGGAGATGTAGATGAAAAACATCGATATCACGCAAAAGAGCAGACTGAGCAGTCCCAATATTTGCATGGAACGCGTCAGATACAACCGTTTCCGGAGGTTGGCAATCTGTGCGACATTTTTCGGATCATGTGTCTGCTGGTGCTTTTCTTTTAACGTACGCACGAGGCTCGCATACGAAATAAACCGGTTTGTGTAAGCCAGAAGGATAAGCGAGACTGCCGAGAAGAGCAACGACGGAGTGGTAAGCGTAAGTTCCTGCATATTTATATGTACTTTATAATTTAGTAGTTTGTTATGTAATAAAACAAAGCGGAAAAGGAAAATGTTGTAACTTTGTTATCCAAATAACAGTGATATGTTGTGTAAAACGCGCGGGATTGTCCTGCATTCCATTCCATATAACGATAAGTACTCTATTATATATATGTACACGGAGGCTTTCGGACGTGCTTCCTATCTGGTTGCCCGCAGCCGGGGAAAGAAATCGCCTGTCTCGAAAGCGCTCTTTATGCCTCTTTCGGTTGTGGAAATGGAAGTCGAGCATTTGAATAAGCGTGATTTGCACCGCATTCGTGAAACGAAACTTTGCTATCCGCTTACGGAAGTGTTTTGTAATCCGGTCAAGAACGTGCTTGCGCTTTTCCTGTCCGAAGTCCTTTTCCGGGTGGTGAAGGAGACAGAACCGGATTCGCGGCTTTTTGAATATCTGTATGAGTCGATACAACTGTTGGAGTTGTCGGATAAAGGGGTGGCGAATTTCCATCTGGTGTTCTTGCTTCGGCTTCTATATTATATGGGGATCTATCCGAATGCGGATTCGTATGTGGCAGGTTCCTGTTTTGATATGCTGAACGGTGTGTTTGTCGAGCATATTCCGATGCACCGCCATTATCTGAACCGGGAGGAAAGCGTGGTCTTTGCCCGGTTGCTGAAGATTAGTTTTGAAAATATGTCCTTATATTCTTTTTCCCGTCAGGACCGCGTGAACGTCATCAGCCGTATTCTTGAATATTATCGTTTGCACCTGCCGGATTTCCCCGAAATAAAGTCCCTATCGGTCATGCAAAGTCTGTTTGATTAACAGATTGCCCCTCCAAATACTTGCCAGTTTGCGGAAAAGGTTATACTTTTGCCCGCACTTACAACAAAAAGGGCTCTGTAGTTCAACGGATAGAATAGAAGTTTCCTAAACTTTAGATCCGAGTTCGATTCTCGGCGGAGCTACTGGTAACAAAAAAGGCAATCAGAAAATGATTGCCTTTTTTGTTACCAGTAGAATGGTTCGAATGTAACCCGATCTCCATTGAGGAGGCATTTTAAATATCTGTCGCTAATTCGGACATCCTCGTAATAATCAGTCCCATTTGCATACTCTACATAGAAAGAATCAAAAAAGTTGTCTTCCCAATCCCAGTAAAAACTTGTTTTCAGTTCGTCGGTCATACCATTGGGATAATAGATAATTGTAAAATCCTCTCCCGTATGATCATCATAGAAGTCAAGCCGTTGCTCACATTCGTATCCATCATAGTTTGTATAAAAATCCACCCAAGTATTATTGCATAAAGCATCGGTTGCCCAACCGTAGTCATCGTAATACGGATCATCCTCACAACTGTTGAATAAACAGAATACTGACAGCAATAACAAAAAACCGAGTATATTTTTCTTAATCATAGTCCCATACATTTATATTCAAGAGACAAAGATATGAATAAAAACTATATGCTACTCATTCCGGCAATTCCTCTTCCTTTTCCTCTCCCCATTCCCCATTATTGAAAATGCTGATCTGGAAGGTGTCGTCGGATTCTGAATGGCTGTAGAGGCGGCCTTTGTAGCGGATGATTTTGTTTTGTTCCGGTAGGATATTGTCGATTTGCCGTTCACGGATCAGTTCATTGCTTTGGTCTATGGCGGAGAGGTGGGCGGCTATTTTGTAGTCGATCCCAGGAATGAAGGTGTAGAAAGAATGCGTTTTATTTACTATCCCAATATCTTCGCTCTTGAATACATATGAAAAGGTTTGTTTTTCCAATGTCTTGAGCCCCAAGCCGGTTGTGATGTCCAGCTGATTGGCTATCCCGTCAATCTCCATATCGAATTGTTTGAGCCCATCGGAAACCGGGTCGGTAGCCATAAACTCAATGCGGCTGACAATGCGTTCCAGAGTAATGTCTTCATTGATTTCATCGGCAGCTCCTATTTTTAGGGGCAGTGCGCCGTAGAATGTATCGGAAACGTTATCGAAAGAGAAAATGGAATTGGATAATGTTGCCGTTTTTGAGTTATGTGCCAGGAAATAAAATGTATAATCCCCTTGTGGCAGGCTGTCGTAGACAATACCGAAGTCGATATCTTTGTCTGGGGCATCGCGAACGAATTGTTTGTTTTTGACATAAACGGGCGCATCCCCTTCTTCCGTCTTTTGATATACAGCATATTCAATAGTAGTACATAACTCCTTCAATTCTTTATCTCCCTCTGCTTTTGACACCGATGGTTCCGGTATTGTATTATCGGGCATACTGCGGGTGGTGGGAAAAGACACGACTTCTTTTTCCATTTGAATACTGAATTGGACGGGATAAATTTCTTTTTCCGGATTAACGACTTCCTCGAGTGAGGGATTGTTACTACAGCCTGTCAGGTAAAGCACACAGGCAAGTGCATATAACACTTCTCTTTTCATAGCTAAGCTTTTTGTTGTTTCTAACGGAAGCAAAGGAAACATAAAACTTTAGAAATAAAAAATATTTGCAGATAAATTTAAAAAGAAATTTTATATTTGTCGAATAGACACAATGTAGTAACCTTAAAAATAAAGAGAAACATGGCACGTCCTGTAACATTATGTACGCTGCAGTGGGGAGATCTTCCGCTGGAAGTTGTTTGTGAAAAAGCAAAATCATTTGGTTTTGATGGTGTAGAGTTGGGTTTGCCTTCCCATTTGGATGTCCGGAGGACAGATCCCGAGTATTATCAGGGTATCAAGGCTATGCTTGATAAATATGGTTTGAAACTGTTTTGTATCTCAAACCATCTGATCGGCCAAGCTATTTGCGATAACATAGACCAGCGCCATAAATCGATATTGCCCGATTGTATCTGGGGAGACGGTGATCCCGAAGGTATTCGCCAGCGTGCAGCCGAATATATGATCCAGGCTGCCCGTGCCGCTAAAATGTTAGGTTTGGATGTCGTAGCCGGTTTTACCGGCAGTTCGATCTGGCAATGGCTTTATTCTTTTCCGCCTGTTTCCGATGAAATGATAAATGAAGGATATGCTGATTTTGCACGGCGTTTCATACCGGTTCTGGATGCGTTCCAGGAGTTGGGAGTTCGTTTTGCTCTTGAGGTCCATCCTTCCGAGATTGCGTTTGATACCTATTCTGCCCGGAAAGCGCTTGAGGCAGTCAATTATCATCCGGCTTTCGGTTTCAATTATGACCCGAGCCATCTGGGATACCAGAGTGTTGATTATGTTGATTTCATCAACCAGTTTTCCGACCGTATTTTCCACGTTCACATGAAAGATGTGTATTGGAGCGATACGCCTAAGCAGATCGGTGTTTTCGGTGGTCATTCGACGTTTGGCGATGCACGTCGCTTTTGGAATTTCCGCAGTCTGGGACGTGGTAAAATCCAGTTCGAAGAGATTATCCGTGCCTTGAACGATATCGGCTACCAGGGACCGCTTTCAGTCGAGTGGGAAGACAGCCGCATGGATCGTGAGCATGGTGCCCGCGAATCCTGTGCTTTTGTGAAGCAAGTCGATTTCGAACCGTCGGCCCATGCTTTTGATGCCTGTTTTGAGAAATAAGAAGCGGTGTTCAGAAAAGAAAATAAATGCGATTCTTGCCGATACCGGTAAGAATCGCTGTCTTTAAGGCGGTTTTTGGCGTAAAATTTGCCGATAGCATAGTGTATCGTGGCTTACTGTGCAAGATAACTATAAAGCAATTTTGGATTACTTTCAAGTCCGGTATGAATAGCTTTTGTTAATTGTTAAATGATACAATAACCCCCTTTTCCGGCCATTTTTCTATTTCGTCCAAAAAGTTGATCCATTTTTGATTGACTTTTTTCATCGTTTCACCTCTCTTTTTTGACAACAGGCGGAGTGAGATGCCGGGAACATTACAAAAAGCGTGCAGTTCGATTGCTGAAAGGCGCAAATACTGACAAAGTGATAAACCTTAACTCCCGGAGAATCGCTTGTAGCAAAATAAAACGGACCGCGCTTCAAATATCCAAAGGAAATTTTGGTGGTTTTTTGCCCTGAAAACGGTCCTCTTTTCAATTACGACCGTACTAATCTCAATTACGACCGTCTAAATCTTTGCGGGCTGCCGAGTGCACTACCTATTGAGACGGTCATAATGGCGAAGAGGACGGTCGCAATGGCAAAGAACTCTCGAAAAAGAGGAAAAAGTCCCTTTTTGAGGCTGAAAAACATGATTAACATTTGTTTGCTTTCGGGGGCGTTTTGGGGCTTTGAAAAGAAATTTTGTACAATAAGGTCATTGGAAAATTAAAGAATACCATTCTAAGGTTGAAAGAGAATTTTCTAATATGAATTTGAATAAAAGTGATGTAGTTCGTATATGAATATTTTGAGAAAAATCAATCAGGTGAGTGGAAGCTTAAAATATTATCAAGGTAAGCAAAATCAAATACCCTTATATGTACAGATAAATTTGAAAAATAGGTATCTTTGTCGTTAAACGAAATATAAGTAGCGATGATTTTATATTTTTGTTTTAATTAGTATGATGTGTATGATTATGGAAGACTGTAAAATTCAATTATTATTATCAATTATGAGTAAATTACCATCTCAAAGTTTATTGTATGTTGGTGATTATATTAATAATGCATTTAATGATGGTTGTATTCTTGATATTAAAAGATATTTGTCAGATATAGGTGTGTATAAAAATCAATATGATTATTGTTTTAAACTGTCTTCTGATTGTATATTTTATTTAGAACAGGAACTAATAAAAGATGATAGTCTTATCGATTATTTTTGTCATTATGCTATTTTGCATGATAATCGAATATTGCTAAAGGTATATGATGGACACATCTTTTCTATAGATAAGTCATTAAATATTTCATGTGATTTGTTAGATGAATGTGAAAATGTTGGTTTGACTATATATGAAGAAGAGTTTAATGTAAATGTGATATAGCATGAAATATCTATTTTATGATTATTTTTATCATGATGTAGTGATAAAAAGTTTATTATGTAATTTTGCTGATGTCGAAAATAGTAATTCAATTCAGTTTGTATTAAATATTTGTGATGCTGATGTTGAGGATGATAACTTGTCGGATTTTGAAACGCAAGTAAAGTGTGTTTTTAGAAATGTGCATCGTTCTTATATTGATTTGTATCATAATATAGTAGGTGATTATTATATATCATCTTCTGAAATAAATGATAAAGATCCGATCTTGATAGAATATAAAGAGGAAATGAAGAATTATATTTCAATGGAAAGATTGTGTAAATTGAAATGTTATTCTATTTTTACTAATGGAGGATGTGTTAAAATAATATCAGAAAATGATGTTGAAATTGTAAATAAGAGTTTGTGATTAAAAAAGTACGGATCATAATGAAGTTGGAAAATTAGAATGATTAAGGATTAATTTATATAAGTATATATGGAAGTTTCTATTAATTGCTCTGTGCTTTCTGTTGAGTTTGACAAAACATCAAAGCGTGAAGATTTGGATATTCTGGATCAAAAGATGAAAGAATTTTTCTTTAAAAAAGAATATCTTGAAAGTGTTGCTCAATATGATATTAGCTTGATCTGTGTTAGTCCTGGATTTCAAAATTTTTTTAACCCCAGAAGACCTAAATATTATAAAGATAAATGTATGAAGGGTCTCACTGTGGAAGAAGTGCGATTAACAAAACTGTTTTCTTGTGAATTAGTGTTGAATTATGATGCTTTTATTTTGTCTGATAAAAAAGAGGGGTATAATATTATTGCAAATACAGTGATGCGGTTTCTTGAAGAGCTAAAGTATCCAATAGCGATAAAGAAATTCGACAAGAAAAGATTTAATGAAGATATGAAAGCATTTTTTATCCAGATGGGGTGTAATATTTAGTTTGCGGAATGAAATACGGTCTAAATTCTGGAAATAGTATGGAATAAAGAAATAAAGATATGAAAGATGAAAGAAGAAAGCGAATAGTAACAAAGATAGGGGATATTTTTTGCTCAGAAATTGATGGCCGATATAAAAGATATTTCCAGTATATCGTTAGTGATATGGAACAACTGAATAGCTCTGTTATCCGTGTGTTTAAGACACATTATCCAATGGATAATAAGCCGGAAATAGATGATATAGTGAAGGATGAAGTTGAGTTTTACGCCCATACAGTGTTAAAATCTGGAGTTGTGTATAATGCATGGTATAAGGTGGGGAAATCAAAAGATACAGGCAGTGAAGAATATAAAAAAATTTTGTTTGGAACTGCGCAAGAATGCATAGTTCATTCTCCGACAGAAATAGAATGGGTAGATCCTGCTGAAAATTGGTATGTCTGGCATATAAATGAACCTCATATACGGATAGGAAAGCTTACTAAAGATATTCAACCTGTAGAGATCGGTTCTGTGATGTCCTATCTTGATATAATTGATCGTATGCAATATGGCCGATATACATTCAAATATAAAGGCTATAAAGATAAGTGATTATTTGTGATATTTTAAATCATTTATTAGGCACAGTCTGAAAATATAAAAGCGATTGCACTTTCTGTTATAGAAAAAGCGATTACTCCTGGAATATTAAAATGCTATTGATAATCAAGTAGGTAAATAGAAATATGAAAACTAAACAGTAAATAGTATGAACTTTTTTGATTATATGTATTGTCGATTATATTGGTGGAATACTAAGATAATAAAAGAAAAAGAAACTCCTACTTTTTATTCAATTGTAGGACTTTCTGTTTTTCAATCTTTTGGGATTATTCCTATTATAGATATATGTGGAATCTTTATTGGAAATTCCACGTATATTAATGCAGTCTTATCTATTTCACATTTTTATTTGGTTTTAGGTATAATCGTATTAATTGTAGATTTGATTTATTATAATAAGAAAAAGCGCAAAAAATTATATACAACATTCGCTAACCTTACTGTTGATAAGAAGAAAAAACTGGATATACTTTGTCTGTCTTATATTCTAATTATCATTGTCTCAAATATATTGTTAAGTAATTATATGAGATTTAGATACGAAGGATGATAACTTAATTTTGTGAATAGACATAGGATATCGGGACAACTTTTTCCATTCACTTCGGCGTATAGAAGTTTGCTGTTCATGGCTCTTTCTTTTTGTTTCAAAGGACAAAATTGTCAAAGTATGGCATATCAGGAATGTATATTATATCAACTCATTTGCCGATTCTATGAAAACAAAGTTGAATTTTGTCATTGTTTATCATTTTATAGTCCCTATCTTTACAAAGAAACCATAAATAAGCAATGGCATGAAAAACATATTCCTATTGATTTTTCTGGTAGTCATCAATAATCCTTTGTACTCCCAATTTGTGATGTCTAAAAGCACATCAGATAGAATAGAGGGAAAGCTGAAAAAAGAAATTCTGGATAAAGCGTCTCTCCGTTGCTAGTATGAATTTACCCAATATTGTTTGAATGAGGGGGTGAAAGAACAGGTGGTTGATACTTTTACTTTGGATATAGGACCGAAGTATTCTGTGTATTATGATCAGAACCGTATTATGCGGGATTCTCTGGATAGAGCTGAAGGTGAAAAACTAAGACCTCGTGTCAAGTTGATTAGGCAACATATGACAAAAGGGGAAATTGATGCTTTACGTGGGCAAGGCGGCGGGAATTATCGGGAACTGTTGAGCAAGGGAGAGACTGCCGTGTTGTATAAAGACAGAAAAGGGCAGAAAGCGACTATCATAGATGGTTCTATTACTGAAATATATAAATGTATGGATGAGATACCTTTCCAGTCATGGGAGTTGAAGGAAGATACAATGACCATTTTAGGCTATGTCTCCCAAAAGGCGGAAACAACTTTTCGAGGTAGGAGATATGTTGCCTGGTTCGCACCGGATATCCCATTACAAGATGGTCCTTGGAAGTTATACGGATTGCCGGGACTTATTCTAAAAGTTTTGGTTGACGATGGTCTATTTATCTTTCAGGCGATTGGGCTGCAAAAACTGGACTCTTTTCCTATTACGATGAACAAAGACCAATATGTGGCGACCGATAGAAAACAAATAAGGAAGTTAGCGTTTAAGAAAAACAATAAACGACATTTTTTAGGAACTGACGGCACTTACTCGATGAGTTTCGAAGCTGATAAACGTATATTTGACGAACTGGAGCGGGAATGAAGTTCCGGTGTGTACTATATTGCCTTTTTCTGGTATCTTCTTTATCTTCACAAACCCTGATTAGGGGAACGATTACGGATAAGAAAGCCGGACAAGCCGTAGATGCTGCGACTGTCAGCCTCTATGCGCTTAGGTGTAATCGGATTTTGGCTTATACCCAATCGGATGAAAAGGGGGAATATCAGATTGTTTATAATGGGAAACAGGATAGCCTCACTCTTGCGGTTGCAGGTTTTAACTTGAAGAAAGTGGTAAAAGATATTGCAAATGAAAGCCAAACGATTGATTTTGTGGTGGGGGATGAGGTGATTTCGATTAAGGAGGTTATTGTGGTTGCCCCTAAGATTAATGAGTCCGGAGATACATTGAATTATAATGTGGAACGGTTTAAGGATGAGACGGACCGGACGCTGAAAGATGTACTCCGGAAGATGCCGGGGATACAGGTCTTGGATAATGGGATGATTCTTTACCAGAATAATCCGATCAACCGTTTCTATATAGAGGATATGGATTTATTGAAAGACCGGTATGGGATTGCGACCAATAATCTGAATCCGAATGATATTGCGACTGTGCAAGTCCTGCAGAAACATCAGCCGGTCAAAGCGCTGAAGGACTATGAGCCTTCATCTGATGCTGCTATAAATCTGAAATTAAAAAAGTCGGCCAAAGGTGTCGTTCTGGCTACCGCACAATTGGGGGCCGGGGCTTCACCGTTATTGTCAAGTAATGAACTGGTGGGCATGTATTTCTCTAAAAAGATACAGGATTTGGCTGTTTATAAGGGAGATAACTCCGGGCGGGACGTTACCGGCGAATTGAATAGCTTATATAGTTTGGAGCCGGAAGTCCGAAACTTGGATCTTCTCCACGTTTTAAAGCCTGCGTTACCGGCAGTGAGTCAGCAGCGGTATCTTTTTAACGATGCGCATATTGGAACGGTGAATCATTTGCAGGCATTGAAAAACCATTATACTTTAAGTACGAATGTCCATTATGCTTATGACGAACCGAAGAGGGAGAACAGTACGGAAACTGATTATTACCTGCCGGGCGACAGTAGTTTGAAAATAAGGGAGTGTAACTTTTCCCGATTGTATCAGAACCGGATGGATGCCAATGTGGAACTGAACGCGAATACGGATGATTTCTATTTGAAAGACCGGATTAAGGCGGAAGGACGGTGGGATAAGGAAAACGGCCGTATCTTTACCGGTGACTCGATTCGTGAGCATCTGGATAATCCTATATATGGACTTAGTAATCAGTTTGAATGGGTGAAAACGGACGAGCTGCATATGTTTAAGGTAACGTCGTTTGCCGGTTATAAAGATATGTCGCAAACATTGGAGGTTTCTCCTGTTTTGTATGACGGAATATTGCCGTCTGCCACATCGGAGATGGCATGGATGAAACAAAAAGCCCGGATGAAAGATTTTACTGCGGCCAACTCGTTTACGTATGGCCGGAAAGGGGCGGTGGTGCAAAATTATTCATTGGACTTTAATGTCCGTATCCAACATTTGAAGAGTAATCTGCTGCTTGTGGATAACACGGTGGAAACGGCTGGCGGAGACTCGCTCTCGAATGACCTGAAACGGGAATCTTATGAGTGGAAACTTCATCTTGCGCATAGTTTTACATTAGGGTCTAACATGAATTTCCATCTGTTTTGTCCGGTTCGCTATCTGTTGGTTCGTGAGCGGGATAATGCAGCCGGGGGAAAGACGCATGCTTCCCATTATCTTTTTGTGGAGCCGTTTCTGGTATTGGAACAACGGATTTCGGCTTATCTGTCTTCTTCCTTAAATTATTCGTTTTCTCAAGAGGTTTCGGGAATAGAAGAGGCTTATACCGGAAGTGTCATGACTTCGTACCGGGAGCTTTTGCGGAATGACGGGATACGCGACCGGCAGAAGCAACATACGCTTTGGTGGATATTGGATTATAAGAGTCCGTTTTCTTCTATGTTCGGTTCTTTCACAACTTATTATACGCATACGCGTTCTCGTTTGCTGAGCGAATATCTGTATGAAGGAATTTTGATGCGCAAGTCGACATTACAGCATCCCAACAATATCCAGTCGCTTTTTTCTGATCTTGTGATAGGAAAAGACCTGGATGCGATAAAATCTTCGTTTTCGTTGAAGGCTGATTACCGTTACAATCGTTCTTTACAGATTTTGCAGGGGATGATTTCAGGATATCGGTCTCATGCCGTTTCGTTGGGTGGTTTGTTTCATGCGAAATTGAATCGAAAAGTAATCTTTGATTATAAAATCCGGGGAACATGGAATAAAAGCCTGTTTCAGGAAAGCGGGTTGCCTGTTGCTCCTGTCTGTTTACTTTCCCAGCGGTTATCATTCAACTGGTTGCCGGTTAAGGAATTGATCGCAGGCTTGTCGTGCGAGCATTTCTATAATGACGCGATTCGTTCCGGAAGCCGCAATATGTGGTTTGCCGATCTAAACCTGTCTTATACCTTAAAAGCAGTGGAGTTCCGTTTGGATTATACGAACCTCTTTAATACCCGTCGGTATGTATCGACTGTCTTTAATGAGACGGGGCGCTATTATATCGAGTACGATTTACGTCCCGGAGAGATATTGTTCAGGGTGCGTTTTAAGTTGCTGTAAACTTATACATTCTTTCGCATATCTCTATGCAAAGTATTATATTTTGTTACGATCAAATAATATCTTCCATTACCGCCGAAAGATATATGATTAACAAAATTGTCAGTCTTGATATATCTATCTCTGTTCAAGATTAGCATAATGAAAGAGTGAATGGATAGGATTTAAACAAAAACAACACGCTGCTCTTTTGTCAATCCCTTAATTATAACTACTTTTGTGGCTGAAGAAAAAGTAAAAACTAAAGTATGAAAAAGATTAGAGCTGCCATTGTTGGATATGGCAATATTGGGAAGTATGTATTAGAGGCCCTGGAAGCTGCTCCTGATTTTGAAGTAGCAGGTGTTGTACGTCGTAATCCGAATGATATTCCGGACGAATTGAAAGGGTACACTGTCACTGATAATATCACAAAACTGGATAAAGTAGACGTTGCTGTTTTGGCGACTCCGACCCGTAGCGTTGAAACGTATGCCAAAGAAATCCTTTCTTTAGGTATCAATACGGTGGATAGCTTCGATATTCACGGAAGTATTGTCGACTTGCGCCGTTCGCTGGATGCTGTGGCCAAGGCTCATAATACTGTGGCGGTAATCTCTGCCGGATGGGACCCGGGAAGCGACTCTATCGTTCGTGCGTTGTTGCAGGCTATCGTTCCGAAAGGCATTACATATACAAACTTCGGACCGGGTATGAGTATGGGACATACGGTTGCCGTTAAAGCAATCGAAGGCGTAAAGGCCGCCCTGTCTATGACAATCCCGATGGGAACAGGTGTTCACCGCCGTATGGTTTATATCGAAGTGAAAGAAGGATATGAATTCGATAAGGTTGCTGCTGCTATCAAGGCGGACGACTATTTTGTACACGACGAAACGCATGTGATCCAGGTCGATTGTGTGGATGACCTGAAAGATATGGGACATGGTGTAAACCTCGTTCGCAAAGGCGTTTCCGGTAAGACACAGAACCAGTTGATCGAGTTCGACATGAAGATCAACAACCCCGCTCTTACTGCACAGATCCTGGTTTGTGTGGCCCGCGCAAGCTTCAAGCAGCAGCCTGGCGCTTACACGATGATCGAATTGCCGGTGATCGATATGCTTTATGGCGACAGAGAAGACTTGATTAAACACCTTGTTTAACAATTAGAAAAGATTATGCTTGATTTTATTACCTGGACGGCTGACCCCGCCATCTTTTCCATTGGTTCGCGTGAAATACGCTGGTATGGATTGGCATTCGCCATCGGATTCCTGATCGGTTACAAGATTGTGGAGAAGATGTGGAAAAGAGAAAAACTCAATCCGGCATGGATCGACTCCCTGCTGATTTATACGATGCTTGGGACTGTCATTGGCGCCCGCCTGGGACATTGCCTGTTCTATGCTCCGGAATATTATCTTGCTCATCCGATCGAAATACTGAAGATATGGGAAGGAGGACTTGCCAGCCACGGGGGAACGTTGGGTATAATTATAGCTGTCTACTTTTACTCCAAGCGGGTCAGTCATCGCAGTATGCTTTGGACATTCGATAAGCTGGTTGTTCCGACCGGCCTTGTTGCGGCTATGATCCGTTTGGGTAATTTGATGAATCATGAAATATACGGACATCCCACCGACTTGCCGTGGGGTTTCCGCTTTATTGAGAATTTACACGCCTGGAAAAGAGGGGCGGAGCCTATCTTCACCGTTCCCAGCCATCCGACACAGCTTTATGAAGCGGGTGCTTATTTAGTGACGTTCGCTATCTGTATGTGGCTTTATTTCAAAAGGAATGCCTGGAAAAAGGAAGGACTTATCTTTGGCGTATTTATGATTTGTGTATTCGGTTCGCGCTTTTTCATCGAGTTCCTGAAAAACAATCAGGAAGAGTTTGAGGCTAATATGATGCTGAATATGGGGCAATGGCTCAGTATTCCGTTTGTTTTAGCCGGGATCTACTTTGTATGGCGTGCACTGAAGAAAGGAGATGTGTCTCCCAAGTCTTAGCTTTCAATTTTCAATTTTCAACTTTCAATTAACAAGATGTACAAATTAAAAGAAATAGCAGATAAAGTTTACTACGTAGGTGTAAACGACCGGCAGAAAGCTCTTTTTGAGAATATGTGGCCTTTGCCTTACGGTGTGTCTTATAATTCCTATCTGATCGTGGACGAAAAGACAGTCCTGGTCGATACGGTGGATGTATGTTATTCCGATATTTTCCTGAAAAAGATTGCGGATGCACTTGACGGACGTTCTTTGGACTATCTGATCGTGAACCATATGGAACCCGATCATGCGGGCAGTATCCGTTTGTTGCGCCAGCAATATCCGGATGTGCAGATCATCGGGAACAAGCAGACTTTCGGAATGTTGGCCGGCTATCATAACATTATAACAGGGTTGTATGAAGTGAAGGAAGGCGATACGTTGAGCATAGGCCGTCATCAGTTGTCTTTCTATATGGCTCCGATGGTGCACTGGCCGGAGGTGATGGTCACTTTTGATTCGACGGATAAAATCCTTTTTTCGGCAGATGCTTTCGGGACGTACGGGACATTGGACGGCGGTGTGATCGATTCGGAAATGAATGTGGAACATTATTGGGAGGAGATGATTCGCTATTATTCCAATATTGTCGGCAAATATGGAAATCCCGTACAGCGTGCTTTGCAGAAGCTGTCGGCGTTGGATATCCAGACGATCTGTTCGACTCATGGCCCGGTGTGGCGTGAATATGCGGCAAAAGCGATTGATATCTATGACCGCATGAGCCGCTATGAAGGTGAAGATGGTGTCGCGATCGTATATGGCAGTATGTATGGCAATACCGAGCAGATGGCAGAAGCGATTGCAGCGTCTTTAGCTGCGAACGGTGTGAAGAACATCGTGATGCACAATGTCAGCAAAAGCCCCGCTTCTTATGTGTTGAAAGATATTTTCAAGTATAAAGGCCTGATCATCGGTAGTCCGACTTACAGCAACCGCCTGTTCCCGGAAATAGAATCGATTCTCGATAAGATCGAAACGCGCGAAGTGAAGAACCGTCTGTACGGATATTTCGGCTCCTTCACCTGGGCGGGTGCGGCAGTAAAGAATCTGGCTGCTTTCGGCGAAAAGATGAAATGGGAAGTTGTCGGTGTTCCGGTCGAGCAAAAGCAGGCTTTGAATGCTGATAAATATGCAGAGTGCTGGGCTTTGGGAGAAGCAATGGCTGAAAAATTGAAAAAAGAGAATTGAGAATTGAAAATTCTTGGTTGGAAAGAATAAAGATATTACTTTTAGGAACGAAAGAACTAAATTAAAAAAAGCATTATGAGACTAATTATTGAACCTGATTACGAGCAACTCTCAAAGTGGGCTGCCAATTATGTAGCTGCAAAGATTAAGAAAGCTAATCCGACAGCAGAGAAACCATTTGTATTGGGCTTGCCTACCGGCTCTTCTCCTTTAGGCATGTACAAGAACCTGATCGAACTGAACAAACAGGGAGTGATCTCTTTCCAGAATATCATCACTTTCAATATGGATGAGTATGTCGGCTTGCCGAAAGACCATCCTGAAAGCTATCATTCTTTCATGTGGAACAACTTCTTCAGCCATATCGATATCAAGCCGGAGAATGTCAATATCCTGAACGGTAACGCAGAAGATCTGGAAGCGGAATGTGCAGCTTATGAGGCCAAGATGAAAGCCGTAGGCGGTGTAGACCTGTTCCTGGGCGGCATCGGTCCTGACGGGCATATCGCTTTCAACGAACCGGGTTCTTCTCTGGTTTCACGTACTCGCGTTAAGTCTCTGACTACAGATACGATCATCGCTAACTCCCGTTTCTTCGACAACGACGTAAACAAGGTGCCGAAGACTTCCGTTACGGTTGGTGTGGGTACTGTGTTGGATGCAAAAGAAGTATTGATCATGGTAAACGGTCACAACAAGGCTCGTGCTTTGCAGCAGGCTGTGGAAGGCGCTGTCAACCAGATGTGGACAATCACCGCCTTGCAGATGCACCCGAAAGGCATCATCGTTGCCGACGAAGCTGCCTGTGCAGAAATTAAAGTCGGCACATACAATTACTTCAAAGACATCGAGAAAGACAATCTTTGTCCCTGTTCTTTGCTGAAATAAGATTTTTATTATACCATAATAAGTTTTGATTAAGATTGAAAGGCTGTATCTGCGATAGATATGGCCTTTTTTACTGACTATTTATCTGATTCATATTTTAGATTTTTCTCGGTTTGACTTAACCGATTGAGAAATAAACTTTTAGCGAATTATTTGAGAAATAGAAGTAACGATTTAGCAACTGTGCGAATTTCAGCGTTTTGCGTTGCTATGCTGTCAAATAACTCTTTCATTTGCAAATATAACATCTTTTTCCGAAAGTACGAACTTTCGGTGGCAATTTTATAAAATCAACTTGCGAAAAAAGAAAATCATTCATCCCATTCATGGGTTGTGTCATCGGTGGCGTTGTACTGTTTCCAACGTCCCGATTTCTCGCCGTCGGTGTATTGCCCCTCGATGGTTATATAGGGTTTTCCGTCCCGTGTCGATTCCACACGATAAAAGCCGTCAAGTTTTCCGTTACGGTAGTGTCGTGTAGTCCTGCTGCGAAGCGTGCGCCCATCCTCGAATATTTCCCATTCCTCACCCTCTTTTTTGCCGTCTATATAATGAGATTCAAAAATCTGCTCACCCGTCTTGCTGTCAAAGCGGCGTTCCCGTCCGCTCTCCACACTCTGCCTATACTCCTTTTCGATTTCTATTTTGCCGTTACGAAAATAGGTCTTTACAGTTCCGTCTATCTTGCCTTGCTGCATGGGTGTTTCTTTTCGGGGAGTAACGCCATCTTGGTAATACTCCGTGAATATGCCGTTGCGCTTTCCTTTGGCATATATGCCCGATTCACGCAGTACCCCATCACGATAGCGGAGATAATCACCGTTTATTATGCCGTCGGAAAGTTTAACACGCTCCTCGTCAAGCCCTCGTATAATGCGATATTCTCCCTGCAACGGCTGTTTACTGCCTTTTTCATAATAGACCGTGCGCCGTGCGTTATCCGTTATAGTCTGTAAATCGTCCCATTTTACTATTTGTTGTGCGGAAGCCGTGCCACACAATAGCAAAAAGAGGTATAGTGTTAATATTCTATTCATTGTATTTTTGCTTTTCGAGGTTGATAACGGTTCTCAGCTATACGCAGGCAGGGATTTTAACCACTGAACTTCCTACGAAGAACTGAACTTTAAATTTACCACTTAACTGTCCTACGAAGCACGAAACCCCTGCTTGCGTATAGGTGATGTTATGCGGTCGGTTTTCATTTTCTCTTCTTTCTCGTTAATTTCTGCTGCAAAGTTACTAAATTTGCAGTCAAGTATTCACCTGTAAGAAGTTACTAATGACAAAAAAGAAATTGCCCGTTCGTTTTACGGGTCAGCACTTTACTATTGATAAAGTGCTAATAAAAGATGCAATAAGACAAGCAAATATAAGTAATCAGGATACGGTTTTAGATATTGGGGCAGGCAAGGGGTTTCTTACTGTTCATTTATTAAAAATCGCCAACAATGTTGTTGCTATTGAAAACGACACAGCTTTGGTTGAACATTTACGAAAATTATTTTCTGATGCCCGAAATGTTCAAGTTGTCGGTTGTGATTTTAGGAATTTTGCAGTTCCGAAATTTCCTTTCAAAGTGGTGTCAAATATTCCTTATGGCATTACTTCCGATATTTTCAAAATCCTGATGTTTGAGAGTCTTGGAAATTTTCTGGGAGGTTCCATTGTCCTTCAGTTAGAACCTACACAAAAGTTATTTTCGAGGAAGCTTTACAATCCATATACCGTTTTCTATCATACTTTTTTTGATTTGAAACTTGTCTATGAGGTAGGTCCTGAAAGTTTCTTTCCACCGCCAACTGTCAAATCAGCCCTGTTAAACATTAAAAGAAAACAGTTATTTTTTGATTTTAAGTTTAAAGCCAAATACTTAGCATTTATTTCCTGTCTGTTAGAGAAACCTGATTTATCTGTAAAAACAGCTTTAAAGTCGATTTTCAGGAAAAGTCAGGTCAGGTCAATTTCGGAAAAATTCGGTTTAAACCTTAATGCTCAAATTGTTTGTTTGTCTCCAAGTCAATGGGTAAACTGTTTTTTGGAAATGCTGGAAGTTGTCCCTGAAAAATTTCATCCTTCGTAGTTCAAAGTCGGGTGGTTGTCAAGATGATTTTTCTGGTTTGGTGTCGTCTTTTAAGCTGCCGCATAATGTTTAGAGGATAGCCGACCGTTTAGGGCGGTTCATCCTCATGTTCGAGACAATTTTTATTTCCTTTATTACATACTATATAGAACTTCAATTTTTGACTGCTGTTTCCGGCAGAAAGAAGTGTGAAGTTCATGCCCGCACCCCGTTCGTTTCATTACTGCTCTTATCCGTATTTCATTCATTTTTCAGTTCTCCTTTCTTTCTTTTCATGGGATTTCACTGTTCTTGTTCACGGCAGGACATAGCTATCCCATGTTGCTGTCATGCCGCTTTTTTCCGGTGTATGTCGCAATGCTCCAGTATTACCGTGTATGTCATGCCACCACCCGTTACCGTGGTATGGCTGTAAACTCTCGTCCGTCCGCAACGTTCGCAGAAGTACGGGTTTTCATATCCGCTTTCTGCCTGTTGCAACTCGACTTCCTCTATCTCGCTTTCATCCCGTCCGAAGTATTCTTCCGGCAGGTTGCCTTTGTTGGAATAGAAGCCGTAGTACCTCACGATGCGGAAATAGCGCAGTGGAACGTGTTGCAGCAGCCGGGGAAAGAACTCCCGGTAATGCAGTGTCAGTTCCTTTTCAACCGGGTTCCTCCTGTCGGGTGAGTTTTTGTAATCACGGTAACGGAATGAAATGTTTTCGCCGTCCATTGCCGTAATCTTGTACTCGCTCAGACACGCCCGTTTGGAATACCTGCCCACATATTGTATCACCTGTTCCGGCATCTGTATGGGCTGCTCCAAATGTACAATCCAGTCCTTTTTGTTCACCACCTTTTTGATGAAGCCCATAAACTCCATGCGGTCGTGGAAATCATGCTCCAGCCTGCCCGCATCGAACAACCCTATCAGGGCGTGTTCAAACTTGTAGCGGAATACCTTACAGATAGAGGGGATATGCACGTAGTCATGTTCGGGGATGACTATCTTACCGTCGTTATCTATACCGCCCCATGACATAATCATGTGCGTGTGTACATGGAGCTGTTTCGTTTCCCCGTAGGTATGCAGTACGGCAATCACTCCGGTTTTCAAGCCGAACTTGTGCATCATCCAGTCTTTCAGCGTTTCAGCCGAAGTACGCATCAGTATATTCAGCATTTCTTTCCTGTTACGCTTCACCAAGTCCAGCAGGATATGCGGCAAGGTCATCACCACATGGCGGTGCGGCACCCGCAGCATCTTTTCTTTCATGCGTGCCGCCCATTTCAGCGTGTCACGCCAGCCGCATGACGGGCAAAAACGGTGTTTGCAACTATGGCTGATTTCCCGTACTTCCCCACAATCGGGACAAACGTATGTATCTATCCCCAAAGCGGTTGTGCGACATACACGGATAGCGTTCACCGCCTTGTACTGTTCGGGGGTGATGTACTCCGCCGGGTGCTGTGCGTACTCGTCCCACCACCGATTGAAGAAATCGGACAAGCGGTACTTCTTTTCTTTGCAACCGTCTGTATATATGTCGTTTAGCACTTCTTTCATAGCTCGCACACAAGTCCTTTTTTACTCTATTTAATATCTAATCATTTGATTATTAGTTGTTTATTGTCTTGAACATTGTGCTAACAGCGAAATCGGCTGTTATTTTCTTCAAGTATATCACCTTGCGAACAAATATAAAAAAAGTGCAGTACACCACGAACAGCGTACCGCACTTTTTTCGGCAAATCGGGCAGGATTTAACATTTATAGCTTGAATCCCTTGCCTTTCCTTTGCGGTTGTATAGGTCGGCGTATGTTCTGCCTTAACTTCTCGAACTGTTCCTTGAACCACTCGGCAATGGGCTTTCGGTCGATGGCAAGAACCAATTTAGTCCCGTCCGTGGGGTCTTTCAGCACTTGGAAACCTGCCCTTTCGGTCGTGAATTTCCGTCCGTGTTCCTCCGAGTAGAGTTCCCCTGCATACTCCAACGGCTTTCCCTTGACGAGCGTTGCGGTCTGCCTTTCATCGAACCCGACAAGGCGGCAGAGGTTTTCGATACGGAGCATTTCACGGAAATAGGGAAACCATGCTGCCGCCCTTGCGATTACCGTTTTCAGAAACGATATTTCCTGCTTGTGCCTTGTGTCCTTGTCGGCTATCTCCCTGCCGTGCTTTTGCTGCATTTCCCGTATCTCCCTGCTGTGGTCTGCCTGCATGGTCTGTATCCTATCTTGCAGGGCTTCGATGGTTTCCTCGTGGTCGGCTACCTCCTTATGCAGGGCGGTGTTCTCCCTTTCCAGCGTCTTGACCTTGTTACTGCCGAAAAGAGAACCGACGCTCTCGGCGATGTTGGCGGCTGCGGTGGTTGCCGCCCCTTTCAGCTTCTCGGTCTGTATTTCTTTTTTCGCCCGTCTTAGTTCCTCCTGTGCCGTTTCTTTCTGCTGCTGCAAATCCACCACTTCCGCTTTGAGGTCGTCGGAGAGTTTCTGTATATCCCGATAATACTGCTGCGTGGACTTGTGGCGAGCTTTCGAGCCGTCTATGCCCCTTTGCAGCCCGTATTTCGCCATCGCCACGGCATAGGTATCTTGGTAGGACTTCAATTTCAGCCGTGTCATAATATCGTCTGCGCACAGCCTCACGGTGTCGGTCGGCTTCTTGCGGTATCGCTTCTTCGTCTGTTCCTCCCTTTTCCTGCGCTTGCGCTCTCCCTTGACGATGGGGACGAGTGTAACGTGTATGTGCGGCGTTTCCTCGTCCCTGTGCAGGTGAGCCGCCACGATGTTCTCCTTTCCGAACGTGTCGGCGAAGTATTTCAGATTGTCGGCGCACCACTCGTCCAAACGCCCCTCTTCCTCTATCCGCTTCATGTCCTCGTGCGTTCCCGATACGTTGATGCGGATTGCCCGTACTTGGTTGCTTCCGATTTTGCGTGTCAGCCCCGCTTCTTCTAATCTCTGCTGTATAGCCGCCGAACGGTCTTTTATCCCGTCGGGGTATTCGATAAGCCTGCGGTTTAGGTGCGTGCGTGTGGGGTCGGCGTTCTTCGGTATGATGAAACGCTCGATATGTGCGGTCGTTCCGCTGTCGCTGCCGTGCGCCTTTTCCATGTGTAAAACTACGAAACCCATATATTTTTCCTTTCTTCCTTGACTTGTGAAACAATGATTTTTCGTATCTTCGGGGCGGCAAATGCCGTCCCCGATGGGGTGTGCAGAGGGGCTTACCCCTTGCCTTATTGGGGAATTTTCAGCGATACGTAGTATTGCGGCTCGGAAAATTCCCTAATAAGCTACGGTATTTTCTCCGTAAATACCCTGCGGCGTGCCGTCTGCCTGCCCGTCTGCCTTTCGGCTATGGCTGTCCCTGCCGCCTGCTTGCCCGTAACCCCACCTTATTTTTTTCCTTTCGGTCGGTGGGTGGCGGGGCGGTCGTTTCCGTTTTCAAAGGCTCTTTTGCACGGGGCGGTCGGATACAAGGTTTTCCCGATAAATACGCTCGCAGCGAAGCGAGAGGAAGATTTATTGGGAAACGGCGCAGCCGCCTGACCTTTTAGCCGACGTAAAGCCCCGTGCTTGCTTTGCCTTTGTAAACGAAAACGATTGCTCCGCTTTCCTCTGAAAAGAGAAATAGACCCTGCAATATATATCACCATAGTGATAGGTTTGCATGTTTGCATGCTGGTATGCTGGTACGTTTGCATGTTGGTATGTTGGTATATCATCATGCTTTCCAACGGCTGTTGGGCTTGCCGTCCGAAACAACCGACACGAATACCGTCGTTTTCTCTTTTCGCCCGTGTATAATCCTCTCTAATAATGCCCTGCGGACTTTCGCCGCCCCGAACGATTCGACACGGAAAGCGAGGGCGGCTATCGTTTCGAGGTTGTAAACCTCCGCGCTGTATTTGTCCGATAGGCGGATAATGTGCTTTATGTCATATATAGATAAAACTCCGCTTTTGCAGAGTGCCTTTATCCCTGCCCTAACCGTCGGGGCGATAACCCCGAACAGTTCGCAGATTTCCCGCTCGGTCATGGCGGTTGCGCCTATATCGCTCGGCAGGGAGATATTGCCCTGCCCGTCCATCGTGATAATGTTCCTTTCTTCTTTCATCGGTATTCTGTTCTTAATTAGATGGCTCGGCAGATATTCTTCTCCATATCTTCCAACTTGTGCGACAAGGTTTCCATGTCTTGGCTTATCTTCTGGGCGGTGATTTTGGCGTAAATTTGGGTGGTCTTTATGTTCGTGTGCCCCAAAAGGCGGCTCACCGTTTCGATGGGTACGCCGTGCGACAGAAGTACGGTCGTGGCGTTCGTGTGGCGTGCGACATGGTAGGTCAAGCGTACCTTGAAGCCGCATTGTCTGCCTATATCTTTGAGTATCTTGTTACAACTGCCGTTGTTCGGAACGGGGAAAACATGACCGTCCCTTGCCAGCCCCTTGTACTTCTCGATGATACGCTTGGGAACGTCCAAAAGGCGGATGTTCGATTCGGTGTTGGTCTTCTTTCTTCGGGTGATTATCCACAGGTTGCCGTCGAAGAATGTTTGCAGGCGGTCGGCGGTGAGGTTCTTCACGTCCGAATACGCCAAACCCGTGAAAACAGAAAAGACGAACAAGTCCCGTACAAGCTCGTGGGTGGCGTTCTTCATCGGTGCGTTCATGAGCGTCTGTATCTCCGTTTGGGTGAGGTAGCCCCTGTCCACGCTTTCGGGAGAGTTGATATATCCCGCAAAGGGATTAAAGGGCAAACGCCCGTCGTTCCTCGCTATGGAAACGATGTGTTTCAACACAATCATGTAGCCCCACACGGTATTGGTGCGGCATTTCTTCTCCGTGCGCAGAAAATACTCGAAGTCGTTGATGAACGTGAGGTTGAGTTCCTTTAATGGAATATCCTCACGCTTGTAGGTATGGGGCAGGAACTCCCGAATATGGTTGCAGACCGTCCGATAACGGGTAAATGTACCCTGCGCCCTGCTGTGCCCGACTTTCTTCTCGAACTCGGCGTTGTGCTGCTCGAACAGCTTCAGCAAAGTTTCCTGCTTGACGCCGATACCGAGATAGGCGTCTTTGAGTTTGGCGGCGGTAACATAACCGTCCGTCTGCATTAACTCTTGATAGCGGCGGTTTACTTCCACACGGATTTTATCTACCGCAAGGTTGATTCTCTGCGCTTCGACGCTCTTGCCCGAAGCACGGTTGTTCTTCACGTCCCACAGCCGTGGGGGAACGTCCATCTTGCAACTGAACTGTTTAATCTCGCCGTCCACCGTGATACGGCACATTAAAGGCAGGTTGCCGTTCGGCTTCTCGCTGCCTTTCTTCACGTAAAATAATACCTTGAATGTACTACGCATAACTCACTCCTTTTTTTGGTTACAAAATTAGTTATTAGTGAGTTACCGACTGCTATGCAAAATTACGCAAATCGCAGAAACAGAACCATTTAGCAAGAAATTCACACCCGTTACGGGGGTAATGAGGTGGTAACTGAACTTCTGCGCTGTTTGGCTTCGAGGTGGTATTTCGTTGGCTCTGTCCCATAGAAAAACAAAGCGTAACGAACGCTGTATCAGCTAATTCGCTACGTTTTACCCAAATTTACTTTTTCGCTATGTGTTTATTTTAAATATCCCTTAACTCTGATTCGATCCAGTTTTGTTGTTTTAAGTTGTAACCTCAAATTTATGTCGGCGATGGATTTTATAATCTCTTCAAATAGCTGGTCATTAGTTTCCTGGTCTTTATTCAGACTTTCTATATCATCGTCCATTTCGGATTGTCGGGATAAAATAAGTTTTATCTGTTCTTTAAGCTGAAGCAATTCAGCTTGATTGATAGGTGAAGAGAAGGCATATTGTCTTACTTTTACGAAAGCGCGCATAATATTGATATTTACCTGTACGGCAATAGGAGAGCGTAGTATGCCGGATAACATTGCAACTCCCTGTTCGGTAAAAGCATACGGCATATATCGAGAGCCGCCCCAACTTGAGGTTCCAAAATGGAACCTCAAATGATTAAATTCCTCTTCGGTAAGCTGAAACATAAAATCCGGAGGAAATCTGTCAGGATTACGTTTGACTGCCTTGTTTAGATTTTTTGTTTCCACGGCATAGAGATCAGCCAAGTCTTTATCCAGCATTACACGCTGGCCGCGTATTTCATAAATCTTACTTTCGATAAGTGTAGGTTCCATAGTTTGATATTTATGGTTAAGAATAAATTTATTTGCAGGTAAAAGTATGCAAATAAATCCTTACAACCTATTCTTTCTTAAGCAAAATCAAAAAAATATTTTTACTGATTGAACATATCCTTATTGTAGAAGTTCATGATAGAGATCAGCTGATTATGAGCGATTTGGGCGGGGCTGTCGGGGTTCAGGTCGATGGCGGTGAGATAGTTGTTGAGGGCCTGGCGGACATCGCCTTTCTTGCGGTAGGCATTGCCGCGCAAGTAGTAAGCTTCATCCGATAAAGCGTTTTTTTCTATGTATTCATCCAACAAACGAATGGCTTCATCTGTTTTACCATCGGTAATAAGTTGTTTAATAGTTTCCATCGTGTAACATTTATAACAAATAAGCAACAAAGATATATCAGATAGCCTTCTATACATTATAATACAGTTTAAAAAAACTGTTTTTTTGTGGCTGATGTACGGTTACGTTAATTATTTGTGTAAGTTTGCACCCGATTTCAAATAGATAAGACGTTATTATGCAAAAGAATCTGGTAATAGTGGAGTCACCCGCTAAGGCAAAAACCATTGAAAAGTTCCTCGGAAAAGATTACAAGGTCATGTCAAGTTACGGCCACATCCGCGATCTGAAGACGAAAGAGTTCAGTATTGATATCGAGCACGATTATGCTCCGCAGTATGTAGTGCCTGCCGACAAGAAGAAGCTGGTCAGTGAACTGAAGTCCGAAGCCAAGTCTGCCGAACAGGTATGGCTCGCATCCGATGAGGACCGTGAGGGAGAAGCGATCTCGTGGCACCTGTATGAAGTATTGGGCTTGAAGCCGGAAAAAACGAAACGTATCGTCTTTCATGAAATTACCAAGAATGCTATTTTGCATGCTATTGAAACACCGCGCGATATCGATATTAATCTGGTGAACGCCCAGCAGGCACGCCGTGTGCTGGACCGTATCGTGGGTTTTGAACTTTCGCCGATCCTTTGGCGCAAGGTGAAGCCCGCCCTGTCTGCCGGACGTGTGCAGTCGGTGGCTGTCCGCCTGATTGTGGAACGCGAGCGCGAGATTAACGATTTTGTTAGCGAAGCCGCTTACCGTGTGATTGCCAATTTTATCCTGCCCGACGGGACAACGGTACTGAAAGCCGAACTGAACCGCCGTTTGAAGGATAAGAAAGAGGTGGAAGCCTTCCTGGAATCCTGCAAGAGCGCTTCGTTTACCATTGACGATATTACTACCAAACCGGTAAAGAAATCGCCTGCGCCTCCTTTCACCACTTCAACCTTGCAACAGGAGGCTGCCCGTAAATTAGGATATTCCGTTTCGCAGACCATGATGATCGCGCAGCGTTTATATGAATCCGGATTGATCACTTATATGCGTACCGACTCGGTGAACCTGAGTGACTTGGCATTGGGAACTGCGAAAGAAGCTATTTTAGATACATACGGCGAGAAATATTACAAATTCCGCCAATACCATACGAAGAGCAAAGGCGCACAAGAGGCGCACGAAGCGATCCGTCCGACCTATATCAGTAACGTGGAAGCCGGCAACTCCCCGCAGGAAAAGAAACTGTATGAGTTGATCCGCAAGCGCACGATTGCCTGCCAGATGGCGGATGCCGAACTGGAACGCACGACTATATCGGTCGGAATCAGCGGACAGACGGAACGTTTTGTTGCTGTCGGCGAAGTGATCAGCTTCGAAGGTTTCCTTCAGGTATATATGGAAAGCAACGACGACGATGTGGAAAAGGATAAAGAACAAGACAACGGCCTGCTTCCTCCGGTAAAACTGCATGAAGTCCTGTCGTTGAAAGATATTGTGGCAACGGAACGTTTCACACAGCGTCCGCCGCGTTACACGGAAGCCAGCCTGGTCCGCCGTTTGGAAGAACTCGGTATCGGACGTCCTTCTACCTATGCCCCGACTATCCAGACCATCCAGAACCGCGAATATGTGGTGAAAGGAGATAAGGAAGGTACGGAACGCGCCTATACGGTTATTACGCTGTCAAAAGGAAAGATCAAGGAAGCAGAAAAGACAGAGATTGTCGGGGCGGATCGCAATAAGCTGATGCCGACCGATATCGGTACAGTGGTAAACGACTTCCTGATGGAGTATTTCCCGGATGTGTTGGATTATAACTTTACCGCCAGCGTAGAAAAGGAATTTGACTCAGTGGCAGACGGCGAGTTGGTTTGGACAAAAGCGATTGACAAGTTTTATAAGATATTTCATCCGATCGTAGAAGCTACGGCTGCCGTTAAGACAGAACATAAGGTCGGGGAGCGTCAGTTGGGTATCGATCCGAAGAGCGGTAACCCGGTATTTGTGAAGATCGGCCGTTATGGTCCTGTTGTTCAGATCGGCGTTGCCCATACGGAGGATAAGGAAGCTCCGAAACCTCAGTTCGCCTCCTTGCTGAAAGGACAGTCTATCGATACGATTACGTTGGAAGAGGCTCTGAAGCTTTTCGACCTGCCCCGTACGATCGGTGAATACGAAGGAAAAGTGATGGTTGCGGCTATCGGTCGCTTCGGTCCGTTTATCCGCCATGACGGCAAGTTTGTTTCCATCCCGAAAGACCTGAATCCGTTGACGATCACTCCCGAAGAGGCAATCACTTTGATCGACGAGAAGCGGAAGAAAGACGAACAGCGTTTCATCAAGAAATTTGAAGAAGATCCGGAAATGGAAATCCTGAACGGTCGTTTCGGTCCCTATATCTCTTATCAGAAAGCGAACTACCGCATTCCGAAAACGGTTACGGACCCGACAGCCCTGACATTGGACGATTGTAAAAAGATCATTGCTGATGCTGCCGAGAAACCGGCGACTGGTAAGAAGACAACACGTAAAAAGAAAGCATAAAAAAAGAGGGTGATCACCCTCTTTTTTTATGCTTCTATTCCTGTAAATACCTTTAGTGCATATCCGATCAGGAAGCTGAGTGCTGCAACGCTGAAACTCAATACGGCCATTTCGGTAAACCGCTTGCGGAAACTTTCGCTTCTGGCTACGGAATAGTAATAATTGAACAGGGCGATAATCAACAAGGCGGAAACCAACATAACGCCTAAAGCCACCAATACATTACTGATAAAGATGAACGGTGCCACCAACGCTATAACCGTGAAAATATATGCGATCCCGGTATAGATCGAGGCCTTTACAGGACGTTTTCCATCCCCGCCTTCCGATTTTGTAGAGAGATATTCGGACGAAGCCATCGAGAGGGCGGCGGCAATTCCTGTAATACTTCCGGTCAGGGCGATTAGTTTCGAATCGCTTAATGCCAGCGTAAAACCGGCCAGAGCACCGGTAAATTCCACCAATGCATCGTTCAACCCCAACACGACGGACCCCATATATTCGAGCCGTTCCTCATTGATCAGGGCAATGAGTTTTTCTTCGTGCTCGTCTTCGTCTTTTGCGATCTGCAGTAATTCCGGATAATCTTTATAGGCGGCATAGCCGTCTCTGGACTCTTCCTCGCTTCCTTCCATCAGCTTGATGGCGAAAGTAATGCCTAAGATACGGGCCAGAAGATAGTACTTTAGGATTTTCCATTTGAAAGGCGCCACATCCTGTCCGGTATATTTCTTCAGGACGGCGTAATGCCCTTTTTCATCGGCAGAGATGCGGAGCAATACATCCCGGTTTGCCGGATTTTTCTCGACGGCAGCTAACTTCGTATAAACAATGCTCTCCGTGATTTCATTCCGCTGAAACCGAAGGAGAGCATCGTATGTTTGTTGATCTATATTCATACTATTGTTTTATACAATCAATGATTTCTGCATCGAATGCATCGGATAGGCATTCTTTCTCAATAAACTCCGGTGAAAGTTGTTTCACATAGTCTATAATGTTAGCTTTTAGCCCGTAAGATCCTAAGATTTCCGTGATGTCGCGTCCATAAACCCGGCAAGTCGCTTCATCTCCGTAGACCTCCTGCAATTCTTTTTTGGAGAGATGGCCGAGTTCACGGGTGGTGTCGCCCTCGATGGTATCTACAATCAAGGCTCTGCCTCCGGGGCGCAGTACCCGGTGTATCTCCTGCATGGCTTTCCGGTCTTCCGGCACGCAATACAGAATGTGGGAACAGATAATCAGGTCGAACGAATTATCTTCGTAAGGAATCTGTGTGATGTCGACTTGGTAAGTCGCCACATTCGGATTGAGGTCTGCATCCCGGTAATCGCCCACATAAGGTGATTGTCTCAGAAAGTCCTTCAAGCCTTTCACCGGAGCGAAATGGAGAACTTTCAGCGGTTTCTCCGTATCCTTGAAGACTTCGTTCCGGATGTACATGCAAAGAATACGGGTCCGTTCCAGAGAAAGGCAATGCGGGCATTTGATGTTCCGGCGCAATCCCAGATTGCCGTGAGAGAGGAAACGGCGGGACGACTTGCCGCAACAGCAACATTCGTACCGGTCCCCTTTCAGTAATACCGCTTCTATTTTATATAGAGCGTAATGGAGGGCGATCCGCTGTCTCTCGCTCACTAACTTTCTGTATAAGCTTTTAATCATTTCTGTCGTCTGCGTATTACATTCTTTCCGGAACCTCGATACCTAACAGCGACATGGCCGACTTAACGACCTTCGCTACGTTGGCGGAGAGGACAAGGCGGAATTTCTTCACTTCCTCGTTTTCTTCGCGCAGGATGGAGAAGTCGTGGTAGAACTGGTTGTATTCTTTTACCAGGTCGTACGTATAGTTGGCGATAAGGGCCGGGCTGTATTCCTTTCCGGCTTCACGTACGGTTGCGGCATAGTCGGCAGTCATCTGGATCAGGTTTTCTTCCTTTTCGGAGATGGTTGTCGTGGTCGGCAACTGTGCAGGCAGTTCGATACCCTGTTCGGCAGCCTTGCGCAGCACAGAACGGATACGGGCGTAGGTGTACTGGATGAACGGACCTGTGTTGCCGTTGAAGTCGATCGATTCTTTCGGATTGAAAGTCATGTTCTTGCGCGGGTCGACTTTCAGGATGAAATATTTCAGGGAACCGAGTCCGACGATGCGGGCGATATTTTCGGCTTCTTCCGGTGTCATTTCGTCTAACTTGCCTAATTCCTGCGAGATTTCGCGGGCCGTGCCCACCATTTCTTCCATCAGGTCGTCAGCATCCACAACCGTTCCTTCGCGGCTTTTCATCTTTCCTTCCGGCAGTTCGACCATACCGTAGGAGAAGTGTACGAGTCCTTTGCCGAACTCGAATCCTAACTTGTCTAACAGGATGGACAGCACCTGGAAGTGATAGTTTTGTTCGTTGCCGACAACATAAATCATCTTATTGATCGGGTAGTCGTCGAAACGCAGCTTGGCAGTACCGATATCCTGTGTCATGTAGACGGAAGTTCCGTCGGCGCGAAGCAGAAGCTTTTCGTCCAAGCCGTTTTTCGTCAGGTCGGCCCATACCGAACCGTCTTCGCGGCGGTAGAAGACACCTTTATCGAGTCCTTCCAGCACTTTGCCTTTACCTTCTAAGTAGGTTTGCGATTCGTAATAGATCTTATCGAAGTTAACACCCATCATCTTGTAAGTTTCGTCGAAACCGGCATACACCCAGTTGTTCATCATCTCCCAGAGGGCGCGTACTTCCTTGTCGCCGGCTTCCCATTTGCGGAGCATCTCGCGTGCTTCGGCCATCAGGGGAGAAGCGGCTTCCGCTTCCTCTTTCGTCATGCCACCCGCTTCGAGAGCAGCTGTCTCTTCTTTCAACTTGTTGCTGAACAGAACGTAGAAATCGCCGATCAGGTGGTCGCCTTTCTTGCCGGCCGTTTCGGGAGTGACGCCGTTGCCCCATTTCTGCCAGGCCAGCATGGACTTACAGATGTGGATACCGCGGTCGTTGACGATATTGGTTTTTACCACTTTGTTGCCGTTCGCCTTCATGATTTCGGACAGGCTGTAGCCCAACAGGTTGTTGCGCACGTGTCCTAAATGAAGCGGTTTGTTGGTGTTGGGAGAGGAGTATTCGATCATCACTAACGGAGACTGTTCCGTTACGGGCACGATACCGTATGTCGGTTGGCTGTTAATATCATTCAGCAGATCGATCCAGCAGGCGCAGGCGACTGTCAGGTTCAGGAATCCTTTGATCACATTAAATTCGGCAACGGCCGGTTCATGCCCGATGAGGTATTCGCCGATTTCCTGCGCTGTCTGTTCCGGCGATTTCTTCGACATGCGGAGAAACGGAAATACAACTAAGGTCAGATGCCCTTTAAACTCTTTCTTCGTTTTTTGCAGTTGTACCTGGCTGGCGGCAACATCTGCGCCATACAGTTCTTTTATGCCGGCAATGATTGCACCGGTAATCTGTTGTTCGATAACCATATTCGTTCAGTATATGTTCGGATTTATTTTGCCCGCAAAGGTACGGGTTTATTTACAAATAAAAAAGGCATCCTTATGGAGGGTGCCTTTTCCTTTTTGTAAAAATGTAAGACTAACTTACTTAATGAGGTCTGCCAGTTCTGCACCTGCTTTAAATTTAACAGATTTGCGTGCCGGGATTTCAATTGGTTGTTTAGTCTTCGGGTTAACTCCTTTACGTGCGGATTTTTCAGCAACAGAAAAAGATCCGAAACCTAAAAGGGCAACTTTTCCACCTTCCTTTAATTCACTGGATACTGTTTCAACGAAAGCTTCAACAGCTTTTTTAGCATCAACTTTGCTCAAACCGGATTTTTCCGATACAGCACTGATAAATTCTGTTTTGTTCATGATGGTTTGAAAATTAATATATTAAACAAGTTTATTGATAGCCTGAAAAGTTGGTGTCAAATGTAATTCTATTTTAATATATCGCAAAGAAAAAAAGAGTTTTTTTTATTGATTTACTATGTTTTAGTGTTGTTTTGCCAGAAAACTACCAAAATATATTTACCTTTGTCCGTAAATTGATAAATATATGATGAATCAAAATAGTTCGGGATTTCTGAGTAGCATCCCGATGGTTACGAAAAACCTTATCATTATTAACTTGCTTTTTTGGGTAGCGAGCCTTGTTTTACCAAAGGTCGGAATCGACCTGGTCCAGCTGTTCGGACTGCACTTTCCGGGTGTGACGGATTTCTATCCGTTCCAGTTTATCACCTATATGTTCATGCATGATACCCACTCGTTTGCACACGTGTTTTTCAATATGTTCGGTGTGTATATGTTCGGGCGTGTACTGGAGAATGTCTGGGGACCGAAGCGTTTCCTTATCTTTTATATGGTGACAGGTATCGGTGCGGGGATTGCGCAGGAATTGGTTTGGCTCTATTCCGTTCACTCATTCGCAAGCGCCAACGGCCTTACGCTGGCACAGTTGGTTGCCGGCGATCCTTCGTTGAATTATCTGATTACGATCGGGGCTTCCGGTTCGGTATTCGGTATTTTGCTGGCTTTTGCCATGCTGTTCCCGAATGTGCCGCTTTATCTGATGTTTATCCCGATTCCTATCAAAGCTAAATACTTCGTGATTTTTTACGGATTGGCCGAGTTGTTTATGGGCGTAGCCAATAATGGCGGCGACTCTGTTGCACATTTCGCACACTTAGGCGGTATGTTCTTCGGTTATTTCCTGGTTCGGTATTGGAAAAAGAATGACTTTAACAATGGGCGATATTTTTAATCTCAAGCAGACCTTCAATTCCGGGAATATCCTGGCGAAGTTGATCTATATCAACGTCGGCCTGTTCGTCGTGATACGGTTGACGAGTGTGATCCTGATGCTGTTCAATCTGGGCGGATTCCCGTTCTTGCAATATTTGCAGATGCCGTCGTCTCCTGACCTGTTGTTGTACAGGCCCTGGACGATCTTTACCTATATGTTCACGCATTTCGACTTCCTGCATATCCTGTTCAATATGCTTTGGTTGTACTGGTTCGGCGGGCTGTTCCTGAATTTCTTCAGTGAACGCCAGTTGGGCGGTCTGTATTTGCTGGGCGGTATTGCCGGCGCGGTGTTGTTCCTGTTGGCTTACAATATATTCCCTTATTTCCGCAGTGTAGCCGCCTATAGCTATCTGATGGGCGCTTCGGCTTCGGTGATGGCGATTGTTTTTGCCGTATCCTTCTATCGGAAGGACTTGGAGATCGGCCTGTTCCTGATCGGAAGGGTCAAGCTGATTTATCTGGCTCTGTTCACCTTCGTGATCGACCTGTTGGCCATTACTTCTACGAATGCCGGCGGCCATATCGCCCATATCGGAGGCGCCTTGTTCGGCATCTGGTTTGCCATGCGGATTAAGGAAGGAAAAGACCTGACAGCTCCGATGAACCGCCTGATCGACTGGGTGGTGAATCTTGGAAAACGAAAACCGAAGATGCGTGTGACTTATAAACGTGCGGAAACCGATTATGAATATAATGCCCGTAAGAACCGCGAAACAGCAGATCTGGATGCAATATTGGACAAATTGAAACGTTCTGGTTACGAAAGCCTCTCGGCCGAAGAAAAGAAAAAACTATTTGATGCCAGCAAGAAATGAGCGAGCGGTTTAAAGCGATCAAGATCCTGTTTAAGTCCGTAGTCGGAACAGCCAATGTGATAGTCATCCTGCTGTTCATCGCTTCGGCTTTCTCTGACAGGGTTTCACCGGATAGGAGTGTGTTTTTCTCTTATCTGGGCTTGGGATTTCCTGTGCTTTGCATCTTGAACCTATGCTTTGTCATTTATTGGCTGTTTCTTTGGGAATGGCGCTTTGTGTTGATCGGGCTTTGTTCGTTTCTGATCTGTAAAGGCCCTGTCACCCATTATTTCCCGTTTCATAATAAAGTGGAGGATGTCCCGAAAGAAAACGTGCTGAAGGTCTTGACATATAATGTGATGGCTTTCGGATATAAAGATCACTCCGAAGATTCGCCGAACCCCATATTAAGGTATATCGCCAACTCGGGAGCGGATATTGTCTGCTTGCAGGAATACGCAGTCGGGACTTCCGACCGGTTCCTGACAAACCGGAAAGTAGCCAATGCCCTGAAGATGTACCGCTACCGCTCGATTTTACCCGTTGGGAGATCCGGCACGCTTACCTTTAATATTGCCGTGTTTTCCAAATATCCGATATCCAAGTCCCGCAAGATCAAGTATGAAAGCTCGTTCAACGGTTCTTCCATCCATGAACTGGACATAAACGGGAAGAAGCTGACCTTGATTAACAATCATTTAGAGTCGTTTAAACTGACGACGGAGGACAGGAGCCATTATTCCGCTTTCATCAAAAATATGAATTCGGAAACACTCGACGGCCTGAAAAACTCCATCGAGCAGAAGCTTGGCCCGGCTTTCCGGATACGCGCCCGCCAGGCAAGAGCTGTGGCCGAAGAGATTAAAAAGATCGATACGGATTACGTATTGGTTTGCGGCGACTTCAACGATACGCCGATTTCTTATGCCCATCGTACGATTCAGGGAACGTTGACGGATGCTTACGCAGCTTCCGGTCGTGGCGCCGGAATTACTTATAATGAAAACTTCTTTTGGTTTCGGATCGACAATATCCTGCATTCAGCCAATATAAAACCGATTAACTGTACAGTCGATAAGGTGCACTATTCCGACCACTATCCGTTGTGGTGCCTTTTACAGTTGAAAAATTGACAATTGACAATTGAGAATTTGTTAGAATTGCCATCAGGATATTCATAGAAAAGCGTATCTTTGTCTGTAAGGTGATTCAATTAAAATCCGTTATCATGAGCAACAAGATTTACCCTATCGGCGTCCAGAACTTCGAGAAGATTCGGAGAGACGGTTATTTTTATGTAGACAAGACTGCCCACGTCTACCAACTGGCAAAAAGCGGAAGTTACTATTTCCTGAGCCGCCCGCGCCGTTTCGGAAAGAGCCTGTTGCTGTCTACTTTGGAGGCCTATTTCGAGGGGAAGAAAGAACTCTTTGCCGGACTGGCCATCGAGCGGTTGGAAAAAGATTGGAAGTGCTACCCGGTTCTGCATCTTGATTTGAATGCCCGCCAATATGAAAATATAGGATCGCTTTTGGAAGAATTGAATAAATACCTTGAAATTTGGGAACAGGCATATGACAGCCCATTCGGAGACCGTAAGCCGGAGGAACGTTTCTTTCAGGTGATTCGCCGGGCTTATGAGAAAACCGGACAACGCGTTGTGGTTTTGATAGACGAATATGACAAACCCTTGTTGCAGGCAATCGGGAAACCGGAATTGCAGGAAGCCTATCGCAGTTTGTTGAAAGCTTTCTATGGCGTGATGAAAAGCGCGGACGGTTATATCCGTTTTGCGATGCTGACGGGTGTGACCAAGTTCAGCAAAGTGAGCGTGTTCAGTGACCTGAATAACTTGGAAGACATATCGTTTCGCCGGAACTATAACGAACTATGCGGTATCAGTGAACAGGAACTGCAAGACAACCTGGGAGATGAGTTACCGGAGTTTTCACGATCATTAGGTCTGACGGAATCAGAATTATGTGACAAACTCCGCCGATATTACGACGGTTACCATTTTGCACCTGATACAGCAGTGGGCATCTATAATCCGTTCAGCCTGCTTCACGCCTTTAAGAATCGGGAATTTGACAGCTATTGGTTTGCGACCGGTACGCCATCCTATTTAGTGGAACTCCTGAAACGCAACCATTACGATTTGGATCGTTTGGCGCATGAAGAGACCGATGCTGAAACGCTCGACGGCGTGGATTCGGTCGACTCTGATCCGATCCCGGTAATCTATCAGAGTGGCTATCTGACGATCAAGGGGTATGACGCGGAATTTGGTATGTATCGGCTGGGTTTTCCTAATTTAGAAGTCGAAGAGGGGTTTGTCAAATATCTATTGCCCTTTTATACAAATGTCAGCGCTTCAAAAACACCATTTGAAATCAGCCGTTTTATTCGGGAAATCCGTTCCGGTGATTACGATGCTTTCTTCCGTCGTTTGCAAGGTTTCTTTGCCGACACCCCTTACGAAACGGTTACCGGTTTGAAACCTGAGCGTGATACGGAACTTCATTATCAGAACGTCCTGTTTATCGTCTTCCGTCTGATAGGACTATATACAAAGGTGGAATACCATACGAACCGGGGACGTATCGACTTGGTCTTGCAAACGGATCGTTATATCTATGTGATGGAGTTCAAGTTGAATGGAACGGCAGAGGAGGCATTGCATCAAATCAACGAAAAACAATACGGCCAAGCTTTTGCCGCCGATGGCCGGCAGATCATCAAAATCGGTGTGAATTTTTCATCCGAAACCCGTAATATCGAAAAGTGGGTAGTTTCCTAATTTAATTCAAGCAATCATGACAAGCACAATCTTTCTTACAGTAGCCATTGTTGCTACGGCAATCTTTCTGATCCAGTTTATAGTCTCCATCTTTTTTGGCGATATTGATACGGATGTCGATGTCGATGCAGACCTCGGCAGTATCTTGTCCTTTAAGGGATTGACGCATTTCTGTATCGGGATGGGGTGGTATATGTATATCTCGCAAGGAACGGATATCACGTCGTATGCCGTTGGTATTCTGGTCGGCCTTATCTTTGTTCTGGTTCTTTGGTATCTGTATAAGAAGGCCTGGCAATTGCAGAAAGAAAACAAGCCGGAGAAGTTGGAAGCCTTGCAGGGACGCGAATGTACGATCTATGCACACGACGGTGAACGTTATGTCGTGCAGGTCGCTGTCAACGGCGCCTTGCGTGAAATGGATGTCCGTTCGCTCGAAGACAGGAAATATCAGACCGGCGACCGAACTACGATCGTCAAGGTGGAATCAGGAATTATGTATATTCAATAAATAACAAATCTATTAGAATTATGACACAGGAGATGTTAATCATGATCGCTATACTGGTGGTAGTGGTCATCATTTCGTTTATCGGTATCCTATCCCGTTATCGGAAATGTAAGAGTGATGAGGTGTTGGTCGTCTATGGTAAGACTTCCGGGGAAAAGTCAGCCAAGCTTTATCATGGTGGCGCCGCCTTTGTATGGCCGATTATCCAGGGATATGAATTCCTTTCCATGAAACCGTTGCAGATCGACTGCAAACTGACCGGAGCCTTGTCTGCACAGAATATCCGTGTGGATGTGCCGACGACTATTACGGTTGCGATCAGTACCGATCCCGAAGTTATGCAGAACGCCGCCGAACGTCTGCTCGGATTGCAGTCGGAAGATAAGCAGAATCTGATTACGGATGTCGTTTACGGACAGATGCGTCTGGTGATTGCCGATATGACGATTGAAGAATTGAACTCCGACCGCGATAAGTTCCTGTCCAAAGTGCGTGAGAATATCGATACGGAACTCCGGAAGTTCGGTCTTTACCTGATGAATATCAATATCAGTGATATCCGTGACGCAGCCAACTACATCGTCAACCTCGGTAAAGAAGCCGAAAGTAAAGCGTTGAACGAGGCGCAGGCAAACATCGAAGAACAGGAAAAGTTAGGAGCGATCAAGATTGCCAACCAGATAAAGGAACGCGAGACAAAGGTCGCCGAAACCCGCAAGGACCAGGATATCGCCATTGCGGAAACCAAGAAGCAGCAGGAAATATCGGTGGCGAATGCCGACAAAGACCGTATTTCGCAGGTCGCTATTGCCAATGCCGAAAAGGAATCGCAGGTAGCCAAGGCGGAAGCCGAGAAGAATATCAATATCGAGAAAGCCAATACCGAGAAGGAAAGCCGCATCGCCGAACTGAACTCCGATATGGAGATCAAGAAAGCCGATGCCGGGAAGAAAGCAGCCATCGGGCGTAACGAAGCCGGCAAAGATATCGCCCTCTCCAATTCGGAACTTGCCGTCACACAGGCGGATGCCGATAAGAAAGCCGGTGAAGCCGCTGCCCGTTCGGAAGCCTCGGTTCAGGCTGCCCGCGAAATAGCCCAGAAAGAAGTGGAAGAAGCAAAGGCCAAAAAGGTGGAATCGGCTCTGAAAGCCCAAAAGATCGTTCCTGCCGAAATCGCTAAACAGGAAGCGATCCTCCAGGCGGATGCCGTAGCCGAAAAGACAATCCGCGAGGCCGAAGCGCGTGCGAAAGCCCTGTTGGCGCAAGCCGAAGCCGAGGCCGCTGCCATCCGCATGAAGCTGGAAGCCGAAGCCGACGGTAAGAAGAAGTCATTGTTGGCTGAAGCCGATGGTTTCAAGGCGATGGTCGAAGCCGCCGAATCCAATCCGGCCATTGCGATCCAGTATAAGATGGTCGACCAGTGGAAAGAGATTGCCGGCGAGCAGGTAAAAGCATTCGAACACATCAACCTCGGAAATATCACCGTCTTTGACGGCGGAAACGGTGCTACCGGCAATTTCCTGAACCAATTGGTCAAGACTGTTGCCCCAAGCCTGGGCGTCTTGGACAAACTGCCGATCGGCGAAACCGTCAAGAACATCATCAAGCCGGAAGAAAAAGGCAAGGACGAAAAGACAGCCGGTAAATGATGATTTATCGGTGAGATAACTGTAGAGATGCACGGCTGTGCATCTCTCATTTCCATGCCCATGCATTTCCGATTCCATGCCCATGCATTTCCGATTCCATGCCCATGGAAAATAAAATCCATGCCTATGTATTTATACGTGTGTGAACATTATAAGGAAAAGTGATGTTTGCAGACGAATATAGCCTTTGTTAATATATTAACAAAGTATAAAGAATGGGGCGTTTCCTATTTTTTACTTGACAAACGCTTTTTCAGGGCTTATATTTGTATTGTAATCATAACCGAATAATCGACTATGAAAACAGATATTAACTGAATTAATTAACTACAAATCCAACATTTTACAACAATGAATTTTAATATCATGAACACAAAAAACAACGCTTTTCCTTATGCCGCAGGCTCTCTTTTGCCGTTGATTTCAATCAACTGATGAATGAATTTCCGGCTTTGCCGGATTCCTATGCGGGTTTCAACCCCTGTCAAATATTTGTAGGTCAGCTCTTGTAAAAGGGACTAAAGTCCACAGAAGGAGAGGCTTTGCCTCTGAACCTTTAAACCTTTAAACCGTTGATTGAAATCAACGGCAAAAGAGAGCCTGCGGCAATACGTATTGATTTATTTCTTATAATTCATAATTCAAATTTAATCACTCTTATCATGGAACTAAAAGGTGTAGATTATTTTCCTTTTTCGATTGACTTTTTTGAAGATAATAAGATTGCTCTTATTGAAGCTGAATTTGGCAGTAATGCTGTCGTTGTGTTAATGAAAATATTCTGTAAAATCTACCGAAACGGCTTCTTTTGCGAATGGACTCCGGACGACTGCATGCTTTTCGCCCGCAAGATGATGAACGGCACGACGTCGGAGAATGTGCAAAACATTGTCGACAAAGCGTTGGCGAGAGGTCTTTTCGATAGAAGCAGCTATGAACGTTTTGAAATATTGACTTCCGTCGATATCCAAAAACAGTTTTTCCTGATCGCCGGGCGCCGGAAGGAAGTGAGGATTGACAAAAAAGATTACTTGCTGATTGATGTATCGCCCTACAAGAATATCTGTTTGGGGACTCAAAAAAGCCTGAAACCGGAAGATGTCGACATTTTGCCCGAAAATGTTGACATCGCAGAACAAAGGAAAGGAAAGATAAAGGAAAGAAAAGAAAAAGAAAATAAAGTAAAAGAAATCTCACTCACTCCGTTCGTTCCGCAGGCGAGTGGGCGCGAGCAATGGGAGATTTGGAAAAATGAATTATTGGAAGATGAAGACTGGCGGGCTTCGGCTGTCAGGCAATCCGGAGAAGGTATCGGGTTTAACGAGATGCTCCCCGGCAAGTTGAATGAGTTTTGCGATTTCATTGTTTCGAGCGGAGAACAAGATACTGTCGGACGGAAAAAAGATTTTACCCGCCGTTTCCATTACTGGCAGTCGAATCATGGAACGAAGAAAAAATTTGCGCGGGCGGCTCAACCTGAAAGAAAGTCGAAAATACAAGAGGCTATCGAATTGGGAGATGCCGTCGCGGAAAATATTAAAAGACTCGGGCTTATATGAATGCCGATGGACGAGGAAACACGCCAGCATTTCGTGAAAACGGAGGCAATGACGAGGCCGCTTAAGCGTTTTCTGACAAACTAAGAACTATTAACGTACAGAAACTACACGTTTGCGACATAAATCAACTCCGCTTCCGGAGGCTGTTGTAACTTTGTGGCATGAAATTGAAAAGCAACAGCCTCCATGAAGGTCATTATTCCGCTTCGTTCACCGCATCCAGGATGTCGGCGAACAGATTCTCTACAAAGAAAAAAGTAGCGTTGCAGAAGAGCTTCGGATCTTTGATTAGGGCGACCGTATTGCTTTTCCCGTTGTTGGCAATCACGCTTTCTGCCGAATAGGTCTTGAACTTCTTATTGTTCTCCGGATCGTATTGGTAGACAATGTTGCCGACTTCCGCCGAATAGCTGTTGTCGTGGCAAGATATCTTCATCTTGTATTTGATGATCGTTTTGTCCGTATCGTTCAACAGTAATTCGACTTTGGAAGACACGTTGATGATCCCTTTGGACTTTTTGGAGTTGACATTCGACAGGAATACGTCTTTGCCGTAATTCTTTTTCGCCCACTTCTCGATGACGTCGAATATCTGGACCTGGTTCATGTCTTTTACATGGACGGTGTCGCGATAGCATACTTTCCCGTCTTTCATCGGGGCACATTCTTCGACTTCGCCTTTATGTCCCTGTGCCATAGTCAGCACAGGGAACATGATCAATATAAGGATAATCAGCTTTTTCATATAATCCGAATTATTTCATCCATACATTAATAATCTCTCCAATGACAGTCATCTGCTGCCCTTCGGCTGTTTCGCCCTGCTTGCGGCAGTCGATGATCAACCAAGCGTCTCCGCTCTCACCTTTCTTGAAGAAAGAGAGGCTGTAGGTGTCGTTGTCTCCTATTTCCTTATAAACAGGGCTGTCTTTGCCGATTGCGATGGAAGCAATCGATTTGCCGAACATATTGCCTGTGCCTTTCCATACGGCAGATGTCTCTTTCGTATCCGGTTTGCCGGCCGGTGCAACCTGCATATCGCTTTCGGGCAACATTTGTAAGATGGTAGACGGAACTTTGTCGGCAGCAAAGGCCACATAACCTTCTTTTACCGGAGCCGGAGCAACAGGAGTGGCCGCCGGAGCTGTTACCGGTGCTACTGGCGTTACGGTCCGTGCCGGAGCAACCGGTGCGGCCGGAGCTGTCTGGATGCCAAAGGCTGCCGATGCGGAAGCAAACATCTCGTCGACGAAATCGACTGTTTTGGTACGGAACTTGCCGTTGCCGCGGTTCAGCTTGGTTTTATCCTTATTCAAGCAATATTTGTCTGTGATCCATTCTTCGGCTGTATATTTTTCCGGTTCGCGCTGGTATGATACATTATATTCATAGCGGATACCGGCAACTTTCATGATCGCCTTTCCGTTTTCGCATTCCATTGTGACGCGATAGTTCATTACGGAACGGTCCAGCGACAGGGCTGTGTTCTGGAACACCAGGTAAACCTGTCCTACGGCAGCGATATCTCCTTTCGAACGGTCGGAATAGACGACGCGGTTGCCGTCTTCGCTGAAAAATCCGTTGGCCCAGTCCAACATTCTGTCATATACTTCATCTTTAGAAAAAGGAGAGGCGTTTATCTCTTGAGTAAATACGACTTTACCATTCTCAACGGGAACGGCTCCGGCCAAATACTTGGAATCATCCTGAGCCCAGAGAAGGCTTGGGATAAATAGTGCTAATAATAAAAGTTGCTTCATGGTCATTATTTCTATGTTTTTTACGGGCAAAGATATATAATTGTGGCTGAAATAAACTAAGAGTGTGACAAATAAATTAATCTAATTACTGTTGGACAAAGAAAAAAAGGCTATATTTGCACCCTGTGAAAAAACGAATAATAACATAAACATAAGATTCAAATGCAAAACAAAGGATTTGTAAAGGTCTTTGCGGTGTTACTTACGCTTGTCTGTCTGTTTTATCTGTCATTCTCGTTTGTGACAAGACACTACAACAGTAAAGCCGCTGAGTATGCAGGTGGAGATCCGGTAAAAGAGAGTTCTTATTTGGACTCGTTATCTACTCAGAAGGTGTGGCTGGGCTATACGCTCAAGCAGTGCCGTGAAATGGAAATCAGTTTAGGACTTGACTTGAAGGGCGGTATGAACGTCGTTCTGGAGTTGAATGTGGCCGATGTCATTCGCTCGCTTTCAAACAACAACCAGGATGAGAACTTCAACAAAGCATTGGATTTGGCCTATGCGCACCAGGCAACAAGTCAGAAGGACTTCATTGATCTGTTTGCAGAAGAGTATAAGAAGTTAGATAATGGCGCCCGTTTATCCGCCATATTCAGTACTTTCGAATTGAAAGATAAAATCACTCCCCAGAGTACGGATGCACAGGTTGTCGCTGTGTTGAAGGACGAACTGAAGAGTGCTATCGATAACTCATTTAACGTATTGCGTACCCGTATCGACCGTTTCGGTGTTGTATCTCCGAACATCCAGCGTCTGGAAACAGCCGGTCGTATCCTGGTTGAACTTCCGGGTGTGAAAGAACCGGAACGTGTACGTAAATTGTTACAGGGTAGCGCAAACCTGGAATTCTGGGAAACATATAACTTGCCGGAAATCTACCAGCAGTTGGTTGCTGCCGATAACGTATTGGCAACTGTTCTGAAATCAGAAGATTCTGCTGCTACGGAAAGCACAGACGCTGTCGTTGCTGAAACAACGGAAACAACAACAGCCGCCCCTGCTGAAACAACTAACGACGCAGACTCTTTGTTGGCTAAGATCGGTGAAGATAAACCTGAAAATCAAGCTGCCTTGAGCCGGGAGGAATTTGCAAAACAGCATCCGTTGTTCGCGCTTTTGCAGATCAACCAGTATAACGGTCAATTGGCTTCTGGTCCGGTTGTCGGTATCGCTGACAAGAAGGATATTGCCAAGATCAATGAATACCTGAACATGAAGCAGGTAAAAGATATCCTGCCGCGTAACCTTTCTTTGAAATGGGGTGTTAAGGCGCTTGACGAAAAAGAACAGTATTTCTACTTATATGCTATCAAGATGACTAACCGTGACGGAACGCCTGCCTTAGGTGGTGACGTTGTTACGGATGCCAACGCCGACTTCGTTCAGCAGGCAGGTCGTTCGGAACAGCAGGTTAGTATGACGATGAACGCAGAAGGTGCCAAAGCATGGGCCCGTCTGACGAAAGAAAATATCGGCAAGGCTGTCGCTATCGTTCTGGATGATATGGTTTATTCTGCTCCGAACGTACAGGTGGAAATCACCGGCGGACGTTCTCAGATTACCGGTCACTTTACTCCGGAAGAAGCAAAGGACTTGGCAAACGTGTTGAAGTCCGGTAAGATGGCTGCTTCCGTACAGATCGTACAGGAAGACGTTGTCGGTCCGTCTTTAGGACAGGAAGCTATTAACGCCGGTGTTATTTCATTTGCATTGGCTTTGATCCTGTTGATGATTTATATGTGCGCATTCTACGGAATCATCCCGGGTCTGATTGCCGATGGTGCTCTGGTGCTGAACATCTTCTTCACGATGGGTATCCTTGCATCTTTCCAGGCTGTTCTTACTCTGCCGGGTATCGCCGGTATGGTGTTGACGTTAGGTATGGCGGTCGATGCAAACGTGTTGATCTACGAACGTACAAAAGAAGAACTTCGTGCCGGCAAGTCATTGGGCAAAGCGATTGCCGATGGTTACGGTAACGCCTTCTCCGCTATCTTCGACTCAAACTTGACATCCATTATCACAGGTATTGTATTGTTCTACTTCGGTACAGGTCCTATCCGCGGTTTCGCTACGACAATGATTATCGGTTTGGTTGCTTCTTTCCTGACAGCAGTCTTCCTGACTCGTATCGTTTACGAAGCGCTGTTGGCTAAAGACAAACTGAAGAATGTGACATTTACAACCTCTATCACAAAAGATCTGTTGACGAATCCGAAGATCAACTTCCTGGCAGCTCGCAAGGTGGGTTATCTGATTCCTGCCGGTATCATCGTTTTAGGGGCTATTTCTATGTCGACGATCGGTTTGAACAACGGTATCGACTTCACGGGTGGACGTAACTATGTAGTTCGTTTCGACCAGGATGTGAAGACAGACGAGGTTCGTGATATGTTGGATGCACAGTTAGACGGTTCCGTTAGCGTTATCCAGATCGGTACTCCGGACCAGGTTCGTGTATCTACCAACTATAAGATTGATGATAGCGACCCGTCGGTTGACCAGGAAATCGAAACAAAATTGTTCGAAGGCGTTAAGTCACTGCTTCCGGCAGGAACGACATTGGATCAGTTCACCGGCCAGTATATCCAGAGTTCTCAGAAAGTAGGACCGAGCATGGCTGACGATATCAAGAATGCGGCTATCCTGGCAGTTATCTTTGCCATGATCTGTATGGCTGCTTATATCTTGCTTCGTTTCCGCGACATCTCTTTCTCTGTAGGTGCGTTCGCTTCCGTAGCTGTAACTACTTTGTGTATCATTTCATTCTACACATTGCTTTGGAAGGTATTGCCGTTCTCTATGGAGGTCGACCAGACGTTTATCGCGGCTATCCTGACGATTATCGGTTACTCTATCAACGATACCGTGGTTGTATTCGACCGTATCCGTGAAACGATCGGTCTGTATCCGAAACGTGACCGCTACCAGGTGATCAACGACGCTTTGAACTCTACTCTGTGTCGTACGTTCAATACATCATTGACAACGTTGGTGGTTGTGTTGTGTATCTTCATCCTGGGCGGTGCTACAATCCGTAGCTTTACGTTTGCCATCTTGTTGGGTATCATTATCGGTACATATTCTACTCTGTTCGTAGCAACTCCTATCGCTTACGAATTGCAGAAGAAAAAGATCAATAAGAAAGCGGCTGCTGAAGCTGGTAAATAAGAATTTGTTGTGATTCGATATAAAAAGGCTGTTCCTTTCGGGGAACGGCCTTTTTTTGTGCTTCTAAACATAAGGTGCCCGGTTGGCAAGATGAAAGAGAATGATTATCTTGTAGGCCTCTTACATTGATAATTGCTTACATATTGTAAGCAACACCTTAAAAGATTATGTTATGGAAGTACGCCTGAGTAACCAATTGCCGGATTATCCTTCTTTTATCGCCGGTATTCGCCGCGCCCCCGATCGCGGCTATTCACTTACGCCTGCACAGACAGAGACTGCTTTGAAGAATGCACTCCGTTACATTCCGGAAGAGTTGCATGAAACGCTGGCTCCCGAGTTTATGGAAGAATTGCTGACCCGTGGCCGAATCTACGGATACCGTTACCGGCCGCAAGGCGACCTGAAAGCAAAACCCATAGATCAATACAAAGGAAATTGCCTGGAAGGAAAAGCCTTTCAGGTGATGATCGACAACAATCTTTGTTTCGACATCGCCCTTTATCCGTATGAACTGGTTACGTATGGCGAGACGGGGCAGGTCTGCCAGAACTGGATGCAGTACCGCCTGATCAAACAATATCTTGAAATACTGACGAACGAGCAGACGCTTGTGATCGAGTCCGGGCATCCGTTGGGATTGTTCCGTTCACGGCCGGACGCTCCGCGTGTCATTATCACCAACTCGATGATGGTCGGTATGTTCGACAACCAGAAAGACTGGCATGTCGCCGCCCAGATGGGAGTCGCCAATTACGGGCAGATGACGGCGGGCGGTTGGATGTATATCGGTCCGCAGGGGATCGTACACGGCACGTTCAATACGCTGTTGAATGCCGGACGTAAGAAATTAGGCATTCCGCAAGATCAGGATTTGCGCGGACATCTCTTTGTCTCTTCCGGCCTTGGCGGCATGAGCGGCGCACAACCGAAAGCGGCTGTCATTGCCGGCGCTGCCAGTATCATTGCAGAAGTAGACAGTTCCCGCATAGAAACCCGCCACTCGCAGGGCTGGGTGCAGCATGTAACCGCCGATAAAGCGGAAGCCTTCCGCATGGCACAGGAGGCGATGCAGGCGAAAGAACCGATATCCGTTGCCTATCATGGCAATATCGTAGACCTGTTGGAATATGCCGAGGTGCAGTCTATCCGGATCGACCTGCTGAGTGACCAGACTTCCTGCCATGCCGTTTACGAAGGCGGCTATTGCCCTGCCGGAATCTCTTTTGCCGAGCGTACGGAATTGCTTTCACGCGATCCGGATAAGTTCTGCTCGCTGGTCGACGCTTCCCTCCGCCGCCATTTCGAGGTGATCCGGAAGCTTGTGGCCCGCGGCACCTATTTCTTCGACTACGGCAACTCGTTTATGAAAGCGATTTACGATGCCGGAGTGACGGAAATATCCCGCAACGGTGTGGACGAGAAGGACGGCTTTATCTGGCCTTCATACGTCGAGGATATTATGGGACCGGAACTGTTCGACTACGGTTACGGGCCTTTCCGCTGGGTTTGCCTGAGCGGAAAGCATGAGGATCTGGTGAAGACCGACCATGCCGCGATGGATTGTATCGACCCGACCCGGCGCGGACAGGATCTGGACAACTATAACTGGATCCGCGATGCCGAGAAGAACCGCTTGGTTGTCGGCACCCAGGCACGCATCCTCTACCAGGATGCCGAGGGAAGACTGAATATCGCCCTCCGCTTCAACCGCATGGTGCGCGATGGGGAAGTGGGGCCGATTATGCTCGGACGCGACCATCATGATGTGAGCGGGACGGATTCGCCTTTCCGGGAAACGTCCAATATATACGACGGCAGCAACGTCATGGCCGATATGGCTGTACAATGCTTTGCCGGGAATGCGGCGCGAGGTATGAGCCTTGTTGCCCTTCATAACGGCGGCGGGGTTGGCATCGGAAAGGCGATAAACGGTGGTTTCGGTATGGTGCTCGACGGAAGCGGGCGGGTGGATGAAATACTCCGCTCCGCCATGATCTGGGATGTGATGGGAGGTGTGGCACGCCGTTCGTGGGCCCGTAATCCGAATGCCTTGTCCACCAGTGCCGCCTTTAATGAGAAGTATGACGGCGGTTATCATATCACCTTGCCTTTTATCCCGAAAGAAGATTTAATTCAACATATTGTACGTACCTCTTTAAAACACAAATCATGAGTACTTGGAGCAAAATAATGGAATGTGTCCCCAACTTCAGTGAGGGAAGAGATCTGGCGAAAATAGAGAAGATCGTAGACAAGTTTCGCGCCAAAGCCGGTGTAAAGCTATTGGATTATAGCAACGACGAAGATCACAACCGCTTGGTTGTGACAGTAGTCGGCGAGCCGGAAGCGTTGAAGGACGCCCTGTTGGAAGCAGTCGGGCAGGCTGTGGAACTGATAGACCTGACAAAACATTCAGGGCAGCATCCCCGGATGGGAGCGGTCGATGTCGTTCCTTTCATCCCGATCCGGGGCTGTACGATGGACGAAGCGATTGCGCTCTCTAAGGAAGTCGGCGAGAAGGTCGCCGCCCTCTATCATGTTCCTGTCTTCCTCTATGAGAAGTCCGCTTCGGCTCCCCACCGTGAGAACTTGGCGGCTATCCGTAAAGGGGAGTTCGAGGGAATGGAAGAGAAGATCAGGTTGCCGGAGTGGAAACCCGATTTTGGCCCTGCCGAACGGCATCCGACAGCCGGAACAGTTGCGATCGGCGCCCGTATGCCGTTAGTGGCTTACAACGTCAATTTAGGTACGGCAAATTTAGAAATAGCAAGCAGTATTGCAAAGAAGATACGTTTTATCGGCGGCGGCCTCCGCTATTGTAAGGCGATGGGAGTGGAGCTGAAGGAACGCGGCATTGTGCAGGTTTCGATCAACATGACCGACTATACCCGCACAGCCCTTTACCGTGCTTTCGAGCTGGTGCGCATCGAAGCTCGCCGTTACGGGGTTCCGGTTGTCGGAAGTGAGATTATCGGGCTGGTCCCGATGGAAGCGTTGATCGACACGGCTTCCTATTATTTGGGACTGGAAGACTTTTCAATGAATCAGGTGTTGGAAGCCAGAATAATGGAATAGGTATGGACGACGAAAAGATATTGATACGGAACGCCTCGCAGGTGGTGACCTGTTCCGGATTCGAGGCTAAGAAAGGCGCGGCCATGTCCGATGTCGGTGTGATTGAAGACGGGGCGGTAGCCGTCTCGGGTGGCCTGATCACGCATGTAGGGCCGACCGAAGAGGTCATGAAACAGATCGATGCGTCGGAGTATCTGGAGGTAGACGCTTCCGGACGTGCGCTGCTTCCCGGCTTTGTGGACAGCCATACGCATTTCGTTTTTGGCGGTTATCGCGAGGAAGAGTTCTCCTGGCGGATGAAAGGCGATAGCTATATGTCGATTATGGAACGGGGCGGCGGTATCGTCAATACGATGAATGCCACCAGACAGGCCAGTTACGACGACCTCTTCGGAGATGCGTACGACCGCCTCGACACGATGATGGATATGGGTGTTACCACCGTCGAAGGGAAGAGCGGATACGGGCTGGACCTGGCGACTGAGCTTATCCAGCTCCGGATCATGAAGGAACTGAACGACGAACATCCGCTGGATGTTGTCTCTACTTTTTTAGGGGCGCATGCTGTTCCTCCCGAATTTGCAGGACGCACGGATGCGTATGTCGATTACATAATAGAAGAAGTGTTGCCGCATATCCGCGAAGAACATTCCGTGACTTTCTGCGATGTCTTTTGCGAACAGGGCGTTTTCTCGATCGAGCAAAGCGAACGTCTGCTGAATGCAGCCCGTACACACCGTTTCAAACTGAAGCTCCATGCCGACGAGATCGTCTCTTTCGGAGGAGCCGAGCTGGCTGCCCGGTTGAAAGCCGTCAGTGCCGATCATCTGTTGCACATCTCTGATAACGGCATCAAGCGGTTGGCGCGTTCCGGCACGATTGCGACATTGTTGCCGCTTACCGCCTTCTCGCTGAACGAACCGTATGCCCCGGGACGGCAGATGATAGATGCCGGCTGTGCCGTTGCGTTGGCTTCCGACCTGAACCCCGGAAGCTGTTTCTCCTGTTCGATCCCGCTATTGTTCGCTCTGGCGTGTATCCAAATGAAGCTTTCTCCCGAAGAGGCCTTGACCGCACTTACGATTAACGGAGCGGCTGCTTTGGGACGGGCCAAGAAGATCGGTAGTATCGATGTGGGAAAGAAAGCGGATATGATTCTGCTGAAGTTCCCTTCTTATAAGTTTTTGCCTTATCATGTAGGCATGAACCTGGTAGATACAGTGATCAAAGACGGTGTTCTTTATATCGTATGATAGAATTGGTATTAAATCATCATTTACCAATGAAATGAAAATAGGATAAAATGTTTAATCTTAAATAAAAACACAATGCTTGCAGAATTGACAATTAAAGGATTCCTGGCCGAAACGGCAGGTAGCGCACCGGTTCCGGGTGGCGGAAGTATTTCAGCCCTTAACGGGGCAATCGCAGCCGCTTTGGCTGAGATGGTGGCAAACCTGACGATCGGCAAGAAGAAATATGCCGATGTGGAAGGCCAGATGAAGACAATAGCGACGGAAGCGGCCATTATCCGTGAACGCTTGATCCGTGATATCGATCGCGACAGCGAGGCTTATGATCGCGTGTTCGCCGCTTTCAAACTCCCGAAAGAGACGGAGGAAGAAAAGGCTGAACGCAGCCGGGTGATCCAGGATGCCACGAAAGAGGCCGCAATGGTTCCGATGCAAGTGGCAGAAGAGGTCGGATCGGTGATGGAAACGATTATATATGTAGCCCATAAAGGTAACCGGAATGCCGTGACAGACGCCTGTGTGGCGATGATGGCAGCGCGAACCTGCGTACTGGGTGCCTTGCTGAATGTCCGGATCAACCTTACATCTATTCAGGATGAAGAGTTTGTCAAACGGATGTCTGAGAAGGCCGACCATCTGGAAGCGGAGGCAATCCGGATCGAGAAGAAGTTGCTGGATTGGGTGAGGGAACAGTTGTAAGTTGAAAATTGAAAGTTAAAAGTTGAGAGTTATGGGAAATGTACATTATGTGGGAGCAGAGCCGCTGACGTTCGAACGTATCGAAGAGATACTGACCGGAAATATGAAGCTGGAACTGACCCCGGAAGTGAAGGAGCGCATCCAGCGTTGCCGCGATTATCTGGATAGGAAGATCGAGACGCAGCGCGAACCCTTGTACGGCATTACGACGGGTTTCGGTTCTCTGTGCAACAAAAACATTTCGCCCGACGAACTCAGCACCTTGCAGGAGAATCTGGTGAAGAGCCATGCTTGCAGTGTGGGAGACGAGGTGAGTCCGGTGATTGTCCGCCTGATGATGCTGTTGAAGGCACATGCCCTGTCGTTGGGGCATAGCGGCGTACAGGTGATAACGGTGCAGCGCATACTCGACTTCTTTAATAATGACGTGCTCCCGATCGTCTATGACCGGGGCTCGCTCGGTGCATCCGGCGACTTGGCTCCTTTGGCGAATCTATTCCTTCCGCTTATCGGAGTGGGGGATGTTTATTATAAAGGAAAGAAAAGGGAGGCGATCAGTGTCTTGGACGAGTTCGCCTGGAAACCGGTCAAATTGAAGAGTAAAGAGGGGTTAGCGTTGTTGAACGGCACGCAGTTTATGAGTGCCAACGGGGTGTTTGCCCTGATGCGTGCTTTTGCCGTGTCGAAGCGGGCGGATCTGATCGCCGCTTTGTCGCTCGAGGCTTTCGACGGACGGATCGATCCGTTTATGGATTGCATCCAGCAGATGCGTCCTCATCCGGGACAGATCGAGACGGGCGACGCTTTTCGTGAGATACTGGAGGGCAGCGAACTGATCGACCGACCGAAGGAGCATGTGCAGGACCCGTATTCGTTCCGTTGCATCCCGCAGGTACATGGGGCGACGAAAGATGCGATCCGTTATGTCTCCGGTGTGCTGCTGACCGAGATTAACTCCGTGACCGACAATCCGACAATCTTCCCGGAAGAGGACAAGATTATCTCCGGCGGTAACTTTCATGGCCAGCCGTTGGCTATCTCGTTCGATTTTCTGGCAATCGCACTTGCCGAGTTAGGAAATATCTCCGAACGCCGTGTGGCACAGTTGATCATGGGGCTTCGCGGCTTGCCCGAATTTTTGGTGGCGAATCCCGGTCTCAACTCCGGCTTTATGATCCCGCAGTATGCGGCTGCCAGCATGGTGAGCCAGAACAAGATGTACTGCTATGCCGCCAGCAGCGACTCGATCGTGTCGAGTAACGGACAGGAAGACCATGTGAGTATGGGAGCCAATGCCGCGACCAAGCTCTTTAAGATCATGGATAACCTGGATCATATCCTCGCTATCGAACTGATGAACGCCGCACAGGGCATCGAGTTCCGCCGCCCGGCACGCACATCCCCGATATTGGAAAAGTTCCTGAAGGCTTATCGCAAAGAAGTCCCGTTTATAGACGAGGATATTATCATGTATCCGGAGATACACCGGACTGTCGCCTTCCTCAGGCGCTACACTCTTTGAATTATGAATCATGAATTGTGAATTATGAATTATGAATTAATACCGCTTGTCGCCATAATTCATAATTCACAGTTCATAAATCCTTTCATTTCTTTGTCACAACCACCCGCTGTGTCGGGTCCAGATGTTCGTTGCGATAGTCGATTTGCTTGACAACGTTTTCTGCTAATTCCTGGAATGCTCTGCCCGTGATGCTGTCCGGGTTGAGGGCAACAGGCTTGCCGCTGTCGCCGCCTTCGCAGATGCTCTGTACGATAGGGATCTGTCCTAACAGCGGGATGTTTAGCTCTTCGGCTAAGCGTTTGCCGCCTTCCTTTCCGAACAGGTAATATTTGTTTTCCGGCAGTTCGGCAGGCGTGAACCAGGACATGTTTTCGACCAGGCCCAATACCGGCACGTTGATCTTTTCTCCCATAAACATGCTGATTCCTTTGCGGGCGTCTGCCAACGCGACTTCCTGCGGTGTACTGACTACGATGGCACCGGTGATCGCCAGTGTCTGTACCATTGTCAGATGTATATCGCTTGTTCCCGGCGGCAGGTCGATCAGGAAATAATCCAGGTCGCCCCAGTTGGCATCGCCGATCAACTGTTTCAGTGCATTGCTTGCCATTGCGCCGCGCCACAGAACGGCATCTTCCTTATTGACGAAGAAACCGATGGAGAGTAGCTTCACACCGTAGTTGGCGGCCGGCTCGATCAGTTCGCGGTTACCCACTTCCACCATATAGGGGCGGGCTTCTTCCACATTGAACATCTTAGGCTGTGAAGGACCGAAGATATCGGCATCCAACAACCCGACCTTATAGCCTTGCAGGGCCAATGCGACAGCCAGGTTTGCGGCAACCGTACTTTTGCCTACGCCTCCCTTGCCGGAAGATACGGCAATGATGTTCTTGACTTCCGGCAGCAGCTTGTCCGGTTCAGGACGTGCTAACTGTTTAGCCTCTACCGTGATATTGCCTTTGATCTCGACCTCTTCGCCTACATACGTGAGGATCGCTGTTTCGGCTGCTTTGACTACCGACTTGATAAACGGATCGTTCGGCTTCTCGAAAAGGAGCGAGAAGCTCACCTTGTTGCCGTCAATCCGTATGTTGTCTTCTACCATGCCCATTGAAACCAGGTCTTTCCCTGTTCCCGGGTAACGCACCTTTGCCAGTGCGTCCATGATTAGTTTGGGATATATTGCCATGTTGGGAATTATGAATTATGAGTTATGAATTATACTTTATTTGCCGGAGGCTAATGCGCTCCGCTTGCTGCGGTTGAAGCTGCGGTAGGGATCGTATTCGATCTCCACTTCCGGTTCGACCAGTTGCTCCCGTTCTTCACAAACAAACTTGATGTATTTGATGTTCAGGCCGCGGTCCAGCCATTGCTGTTCGTAATACGTTTTGATAGAGAGGATATCGTCTACCAGGTCCGAATGATAGAGGTCGTCGGTGCTGAACAGGACAGGATAGTGGTTCGCCTTTACCATTTCCGCGGTGTAGGTGTACATGAAGTTGCTGTCTGTTTTCAGGTGGACGATGCCGTCGCCGGCTAATATCTCGCGGTACATCTTCATAAAGCGGGTGGAAGTAAGGCGTTTGTTCACCTTTTTCATTTGCGGATCAGGGAAGGTCAGCCATATCTCAGCCACCTCTCCGGCTGCAAAAAAGCTGGCGATCAGTTCGATGCTGGTACGCAGGAACGCCACGTTCGTCATGCCTGCTTCAAGCGACTCTTTTGCTCCCGTCCACATACGTGCGCCTTTGATATCGACACCGATAAAGTTCTTCTCCGAAAACAATCTGCCGAGGCCGACCGTATATTCGCCTTTCCCGCAACCGAGTTCAAGCACGATCGGATTGTTATTCTTAAAGAACTGTTCATGCCAATGTCCCTTCAGCTCGAAACCCTTTTCCTGAAGAACGGCAAACGGATATTGAAATACATGGGGATAAGCCGCCATGTCGTCAAACTTTGCTAATTTATTCTTTCCCATGCTGCAAAGATAATACTTTATTTTTTCGGGATGACAAATCCTACAGGGTTGCGTGGTTTATCCAATTGTTTTTGTTTGGATGCCATTTCGTTTAATATATCATAGATATCAGCGATCTGAAGGTTCGTATCAAGCATAAACTGATCCAGTTGCTTTTTTATTTCCGCATAGCCTGTTGTCAGTTCGCGAAGCATGACAAAGGCCCGCATGATGCCGATATTGATTTCAATTGCTTTTTTGCTTTTTAGGATAGAAGACAACATCGCTACTCCCTGTTCGGTAAAAGCGAAAGGTAGACTACTCCCTAAATTGTAATTGGGGGGTATCACAGATTGTGATACCCCTATGTGTATCATTTCGTTAGCCTCTTTATTTGTTAACTGGAACATAAAATCCGGAGGAAACCGGTCCATATTTCGGCGAACAGCTTGTTTTAGAGCTCTGTTTTCAACTTCATATAGTTCGGCAAGATGAAAGTCTATCATCACTCTATATCCCCTGATCTCGAAAATCTTTTGTTGTATTAGTTGTAATTCCATAGCTAAGATTGTTTATTGTTAATGGATTGACAAATATAAGGAAATCTATCGGAAATCAAAGGAAGACTTATCACTTTTTATCCATCTTTGCGATGTACTCGCCGAAGAATATATCCCGGTAGTTGTTGTGAATAGGAGGGTGATAAGAATGAATAAAATTGTACGGAGCATAAGTATCTTTTTTATGATTATGCGGCGAAGATACGCTTGGAAAGAAACTCCTTTTCCTTTTATAGACGAAACCGCTTTTCCGGTAGATGGAATTATCTCTGCCGTCGACGAGTGTTCGGGAGGGGGCTTATTGTATAAAACGTATTTTCCCGGTTCGAAAGACATCTGAAACAAAACAAATGTTAATCCGCTTTTTTGACCTCAAAAAGGGACTTTTTCCTCTTTTTTGAGTGTTTTCCCAAATTACGACCGTCTTCTTTGCCATTACGACCGTGCTAATGTGTAGTGCACTCGGCACCTCGCGAAGATTAGCACGGTCGTAATGGCGATTTGGACGGTCGTAATTGAAAAGAGGCCCGTCTAAAGGCCAAAAAAGCACCTAAATTTCCTTGCGATATTTGGAACGCCGTCCGTTTTATTTTCAAATATTCGATTCTCCGGGAGTTAAGGTTTATCACTTTGACGGCGTTTCCGGTTTGCAATAATCAAATTGTATGCTTTTCGGAACGGGCTGCGCACCTCGTTTTTTCTATTGTCAGAAAGGGAAGTTTAAATCGTGAAAAGAGTCAATCCAAAATCGATCAAGATTTCGGACGAAATAGAAAAACGGCCGAAAAGGGGGTTATTGTCTTTTTCTTTATTTGTAGAAGGTTCAAAATTTGGCAGAACTGAACTATCCCGTTCCCGCGTCGGAGCGCGGGAACGGGATAGCTCACTTTTTCTTAGCTGTGAATGCTACCCCGTAACCTTTTGTGCGTATAAAATAAAAAAGAGATACTCTTGTGAAGTATCTCTCTTTTCTGCTCTTCCTCTTGGACTTGAACCAAGGACCCTCTGATTAACAGTCAGATGCTCTAACCAACTGAGCTAAGGAAGAATATGTCTTTTTCAGTCTTTCCCGATGTCTTTTCGCTCTTCCTCTTGGACTTGAACCAAGGACCCTCTGATTAACAGTCAGATGCTCTAACCAACTGAGCTAAGGAAGAAAATATGTCTTTTTCGGTCTTTCCCGATGTCTTTTGCTCTTCCTCTTGGACTTGAACCAAGGACCCTCTGATTAACAGTCAGATGCTCTAACCAACTGAGCTAAGGAAGAATTTATCCTTCATTTTCGGGCTTCTTATACCCCTTTCTGAAAATGCTCTGCAAAAGTAGAGGTTCTTTTTGAAATATGCAATATCTTTGCGAAAAAAAATAGAAAAAATGAATACGATTGGATTAGGAAATGCTTTGGTCGACGTACTGTTGAGGCTGAAGAACGACGATGTACTGGCAGAAGTCGGTATACAAAAAGGGGCAATGGATATGATTAATCAGGAACAGATGGTCAAAATCCGTAAATCACAGGAAGGGCTGGAGCGCAGCCAGGCGCCGGGCGGTTCGGTTTGTAACACGATGCGGGCGATGGCTATTCTCGGGGCGAAATCCGGATTTATCGGTAAAATCGGTTCCGATTCTGTCGGCGAATATTATGAAGAGGCTTTGAAGAAGGCGGGAGTTACCCCTTATTTTGCCAAGACGAACGGTATCTCCGGCAGTTGCACGGTCCTGATCTCACCCGACGGCGAGCGTACGATGGGTACATTCCTCGGCCCGGCTCCGACGATCACGCCCGATGAGATTACGGAAGAGATGCTGTCGGCCTACCAATGTATTTATATAGAAGGTTACCTGTTGGTGAACGAAGAACTGGTTCGTACGACTATGCAGAAGGCGAAGAAGTTAGGACTGAAAGTGGCGCTCGACCTATCCAACTTCAATATCGTGAATGCTTTTCGCGGATTGTTGGAAGATATTATTCCTAAATATGTAGATATTCTTTTCTCCAATGAGAGCGAAGCCGAAGCCTTTACCGGACTGAAAGCGCAGGAAGCGGTAAAGGTTCTTTCCGAACAGGTGGAAATTTCTTTAGTGACTTTAGGCAAAGAAGGTGCGCTGGTCGGTAGCAAAGGACAGATCATCGCTGTCCCGGCGGAAGGCGGAAAGCCTGTCGATACGACCGGGGCGGGCGACCATTTTGCCGCCGGATTCCTTTACGGGCAGTCTGTCGGTGCAACATTGGAACAATCCGCCCGTATCGGTTCGCTCCTGGCGGGCTATATAATTGATGTAATCGGTGCGCAGATTCCGGATGATAAATGGGGACAAATAAAGTTAAAAGTAAATAGTATATTGGCCTGACAAGCGTTTATTATATACATTTACGTCGTTAATTAACTAAATATTCTATGTGTAAACAACGAGAGAAAATAATAGCTCTTATCGCTTTTCTGTTTCTGTTTGGAGGGATGATCCCCGGACAGGCGCAGCAAGATAACCGTTTCGAGGTGAGTAAAAACCTGGATATCTTTAACGCTCTGGTGAAAGAGGTGGAAATGTTTTACGTGGATTCAGTCGACGTGGAGAAGACAGTGCGTCGCGGCATCGATGCCATGTTGGGAGGCTTGGACCCTTATACGGAATACTATCCCGAACAGGAAATGGATAAGCTGAAATTCATGACGACCGGCGAATACGGCGGTATCGGTTCCTATATCCGTGAACGGAAAGAGGGAGGTGTCTATATTATCGAACCGTTTGAAGGTATGCCGGCGGCTCTGGCCGGGTTGAAGGCGGGTGACCGCATTTTAGCTGTCGATACGGTAGACGTGACGAACAAATCGTCGGACGAGGTGAGCGCCCTGCTGAAAGGTGTTCCCAATACGAAGATGGTATTGAAGATACAAAGTCCTTACGATAAGAAACCCCGCCAGGTGGAACTGGTTCGCAAGCAGATTCTGGAAAACCAGGTTACTTACTATGGCGTCCGGGGAGATGGCGTAGGCTATATTTATCTGAAAGGATTTACCGATAAGAGCGCGCAGGAAGTAAAGAATGCGTTGGAGGATTTGAAAAAGAATCATCATATCAAGTCGCTCGTACTGGACTTGCGTAACAATGGCGGCGGCCTGTTGGAAAGTGCCACGCAGATTGTCGGAATGTTCGTCCCGAAAGGGAAAGAGGTCGTTTCGACAAAAGGCAAGATCAGCCAGTGGGATCGTACTTATCGTACGCCCAATGAACCGCTCGACACGGTTATGCCGATGGCTGTCCTGATTAACGGAGGTTCTGCCTCTGCCGCCGAGATCGTTTCGGGTTCTTTGCAGGATATGGACCGCGCCGTGTTGATCGGACAGCGTTCTTTTGGAAAGGGACTTGTGCAGTCGCCCCGCGAACTTCCGTACAACGGAAGCGTAAAGGTGACGATGAGTAAATACTACATCCCCAGCGGACGTTGCATCCAGCAGCTGGACTATACGCACCGGAATGCCGACGGAAGTGTCGGCGCTATCCCCGACAGCCTGACTTCGGTATTCTATACTTCCAAAGGACGCCCTGTACGCGACGGTGGCGGTATCACTCCCGATTTCAAGATCGAGGAACCGGAAACGCCGACGATGATGTATTATCTGGTCACCGACTTCGTGCTGACGGACTTTGTCGCGCATTGGTCGCAAAAGCATAAGACTATCGCCCCAGCCGAGGACTTTGAAGTGACCGACGAAGATTTCGAGGCTTTCAAACAATATGCCAAAGAAAAGAACTTCACTTATGACCGGCAGAGTGAAAAGCTGTTGAAGAATCTGAAGGAAGTGGCAAAGTTCGAAGGATATATGGACAGCGATTCAACGATCTTCGATACGTTGGATGCAAAACTCACTCCGGACCTGGAACGTGATTTCGACCGCAACAAGGAACAGATCAAGAAGCTCTTGGCTTCCGAGATCATGAAGCATTATTATTTCCAGAAAGGCGAGCTGATCCAAAGCCTGAAAAAGGATGAGGTACTGGATAAGGCACTGGAAGTATTGAGCAATCCGGAACTGTACAAGCAAACGCTTTCCGCACCCGAAAAGACTGAAGAACAGCCGGTCGCTCCCAAACCTAAATCCGGTAACGGAGGAGGTGATCTGGCTTACCGGTATAATCAGGGATTGGTGTAAGCTTTGGGGATGAAACATCTCATTCTATTTGTAATACTACTATTCTCCTCTTTCTGCCGGGGGCAGGATCTGGATGCTTATATGGCGGGGCGTAAACTGGTGGACGTCACTTCGATGGATACGACTTTACGCGTACAACTGGTCTATGCCTCGCCGGATAATTTTCTTGGAAAAGCTGTCTATTCGGGTATAACGCGTGCCTGGCTACATCCCGATGCGGCGCATAAGCTGCTTGCTGCCCATCTGCTGCTGAAAAAGGAGCATCCCGGATGGCGTTTCCTGATTTATGATGCCGCCCGTCCCATGTCGGTACAGCAAAAGATGTGGGCGATGGTCCGGGGAACCGACAAGACGAATTATGTCAGCAATCCCGCCAACGGAGGCGGCTTGCATAACTACGGGCTGGCCGTCGACCTGACTATTATAGATGAAAAAGGAGAACCCCTTCCAATGGGCACTCCTTTTGATTTTTTCGGGGAAGAGGCGCATACGACCAACGAAGAGGTCCTGTTGGACAACGGGCGGATAACACGTCCGGAATTTGAGAACCGCCGTCTGCTGCGCCGGTTGATGAAGCAGGCCGGCTTCCGCTCCATCCCTTATGAATGGTGGCATTTTAACGCCTGTACCCGTGCCGAAGCCCGGCAAAACTATCCGGTGATAGACTGATTTCTTCCCTTAAACGATGTTCTTTCCAAACGGGGCAAGGGCCAGAGCTGCCATCTTGAAATGTTGTCTGCCGAAAGGAATCCCGATAATCGTGATGCACAGCAATAGACCGAAGCCTAAATGAGTCAGGCAAATCCAGAATCCTCCGACAAATATCCAGATTACATTCATAATCAGGCAGAGGCAACCGCCGGAATTGCCGTTGTCCGTCACTTTGCTGCCGAAAGGCCACAGGGCGAGCATTCCTAACTTCAATGTTTGCACCCCGAAAGGAATCCCGATAATCGTCACCATCAGCACTAAACTGGAGATGAGATACTCCACGGCTGTGATCAGTCCGCCGCAGATAAGCCAGATGATATTTCCTAAAAACTTCATATCCTGAATATTTATTGATTAGTTTTTAATCTCATGCTGTCAAGCTCGGCCAATACCGCCTGTTTCACGACGGCAAAGCTGTCGCGCAATTCCGGCTTGACCGGCAGCGAAGGCGGAGCTTCCATCTGAAGCGGGTTGATCGGCTGTCCGTTCTTGTAGACGCGGAAGTCGAGATGCGGCCCGGTCGAAAGGCCGGTCGATCCGACGTATCCGATCACCTGTCCCTGCTGTACATGGCTGCCTACTTGTATCCCTTTGGCGTACTTGCTCAGGTGCATATAGGAAGTGGTGTAGACGGAGTTGTGTTTCACCTTTAACGTGTTTCCTCCGCCTCCCATATATCCTTTGGCGATGATGGTTCCGGCCCCGATACTCTTGACTTCTGTTCCGACAGGTGCGGCATAGTCTACGCCGTGATGGGCGCGATAGCGTTTCAGGATCGGATGGAAACGGGCGTTTGTAAAACGCGAAGTGATGCGGAAGAAGTCGAGCGGCGCTTTCAGGAATTCTTTGCGGAGGCTGTTCCCTTCCAGGTCGAAATATTCGAAAACGCTGTCCTGTGTAAACGGTATGGCGGTGAAGTCTTTACCCTGGTGGGTGAAAACGGCCCCTCCGATGGAGGTGATATTCAGGGCGGTCGTGTCGTCTATGTAAGCCACGTCGTATAAGACCCGGAACGAATCTCCTTCTTTCACGTCGAAGAAATCGATCTGCCAGGCGTAGACATCGGAAATCTTGATGGCTAACAACGGGTCGGCCCCGCTCGATTTGATGACATTCCAAAGGGAGGAGTTGAGCGTCCCTTCCGTATAATGGCGTTTGATGGTGATCGGCTTGTTAAATTCGTAAGCCAGAATCGAATCGCCGGTCAGGTCGATGACGGCATAGTCTACGAGCGATTTGGCAAAAGCGATATACCGGATGTCGGCCACACTGTCTTGCGTCGTGAACGTATAATAATGCATACCCGCACGCAGTTTTGTCGGGTCCAGGATATCTGTGGATGCTTTTGAGATGCTGTCCGCTTTCATAGCCGAGAAACCGAGGCCGGAAAAGATGGAGGCGGGGTTATCGCCATTCTTGATCTTGTATTCCGATACGTTCAGCGAGTCGATGCAAACGCCGTATTGGTAAACATGCTGCAGGCTGTCCAGCCATTCGCTGTCTACCTCTTTTTCGGGCTGTTGTTTCGTGTGGGTACAGGATAAGCAGGAGAGCAATCCTGCGAACAGTATATACAAGGCAAATCTCTTATTCATCATCGGCTTTCTTTTCGTTGCAACAAATATACAAAATTAATCTATATATAAATCGAAGAGGGGTTCCAGTCTGGTTACCCTTTCGGTCTGTTTGGAACTGTTCTTGTTAATATGAGTTAAATAATGACTGTCCGGGGAACATTTTGCCGTAAATTGGCGTCTTAATTTTACGAGAGATAATTATAAAAGAAAAAGTAAAAATGAAAAAAGCTATTTTGACACTATTGATGGTTCCCGCGTTTGTCGGGATGTTGTTTTCTTGCTCTGAAGCCAAAACGGATGCAAAGAAGTTGGAAGGTAAATGGAATATTGTAGAAGCGAAAGGGGAAAAGATACAGAAAGAGAATTTGCCCTATATGGAATTTGACATGAAAGATAAGAAGGTTCATGGCAATGCCGGATGCAATATCTTCAATTCGACAGTTGTATTGGACGACAAAGATATTTCTTCGATTACGATTAATCCGGCCGCTGCAACCATGATGGCTTGTCCGGATATGGAGACGGAAGGCGTGATCCTGCAATCGTTTGACGATGTGAAGGGGGTTAAGGCCGGACAGTCCGAAAACGAAATGTTGCTGGTCGATGGAAGCGGAAACGTTGTGCTCGTCTTGTCTAAAAACTAATTCAACGGAGATGAAGAAGTATATATATCTTTGCCTGGCTGTTTTAAGCATCGGTATCTTTGCTTCCTGTAAATCAAAGAAGGCGGTGGAAGCCACTTTCTCCGATTTGGATGGAAGCTGGAATATCGTCGAGTTGAACGGAAAGACGTTGAACCCGGCTGAGACGAAGCAGGTTATCGAATTCGACGCCGCCCGTCATACCCTTTCGGGGAAAGCCGGTTGCAACCGGATGATGGGGCAGATCGAATATAGCGATACGCGCAAGAATATCATCAAGTTCCCGCAGGTTGCAACCACGCGCATGGCTTGTCCGGATATGAGCGGCGAGCAGGAGTTGCTGAAAGCATTGGACAAGGTTGTCCGTTTTGAAGCGGAAGGTGATGTGAGACCTGTCGATAAGATCGCTTTCTACGGCACGGACAATACGAAGCTGATGGTGATTGAAAAGAAGTAATCCTATAAATAAAGCACTTGAAAGGCGGTTCCGGTAGCGGGCCGCTTTTTTTATTTCTGCTGGCAAGGCAATATCAGTGTGAAGCAACTGCCTTTTCCTTCTTCCGAAAAGAGGGTGATCCGTCCGTTCAAGCGTTCGGCGATGGTTTGGCAAATCGATAATCCAAGGCCCGTTCCCTGTACAAATTCATCGGCTTTATAGAAGCGTTCAAACACTTTCTTTTGTGCTTCTTCCGACATCCCTTTTCCGGTATCTTCAACGAAGATATGTACTTCATTGGTGCTTTTATCATACCGGTATCCCATCTTGATATATCCTTTCGTCGTGAACTTGACGGCATTGTTGATGAGATTCGTGATGACTTGTGTGAACCGGAAGCGGTCCACATGGAGGGTAATATCCATATCCGGAATCTTTTTCAGGAAAGAAATGCCGGCCGGCATAAGCAGATGGTGTGTCTGGTAGATTTCTTCCATCAGCTTGTTCAGTGAACAGTACTCGAAAGTGAACGACATGCGCCCCGACTCGATACGCGACAGTTCCAATATGTCGTTGATCAGTTTCAGCAACAGGTTACTGTTCTTATTGATTGTATCCCGGAACAATTCACGTTCTTCCTGCGTCAGGTCCGTTTCATCCTGCAGGAGGTTGGTAAAACCGACGATTGCGTTTAAAGGAGTCCGTATCTCGTGACTCATATTGGCCAAAAAGGCCGATTTCATCTTATTGGCTTCTTCCGCCCGCTCTTTCGCTTCGACCAACCGGAGCTGGGCAAGCTTTTTCCGCTCGCTCTCACGAAGATACATATAAACAAGGCGCATGATGGTATAAGTGACAGCTATCAGGAACAAGATGCCGGCGATGATCAAATAAGTCTTATAACGGATTTCGAACGGGAGGTTATAAATGATACTGCCTTCGGGCAGGTCTTCTATCTTTATGTTGAAGCGCTGCATTTCTTTCCAGTCGAAAGCATAGACTTTCGGGCTTACCGTAATGGGAATCTGGTCGGGTGATGTCCCTTTAAGAATATGGGTAGCCGTTTTAGCTACACAGTCGACTTGCAGCTGCAGGGTGGTGAAGTAGCCTCCGGTGATTCCCCTGTTGTCGTTGAATCCGTTATTAATGACCGTGAAGTTCGGGACGTTGGCCAGGCGGCCGATGGTCAATACGTTAAAATCCAGAATGATCTGCATGCAGGCCGTATATGGATTTTCTTCAAATACCCAGAGCAGTTGCCGTGCGGTCAAGCTGTCTGCCACTGTCATATACAAGGATGTTCCTCCGGGCTTTCCTGCTTGGATGACTCTGGGCTGACGTCTGGAACGTGCCGGGTATAATCCTTCATTGATCGCTATATCCTGTCCCTTAAGATCTTCCTGCAATACTTCAAAAGCTCTATTGCCGATAAAGACATTCGTTCTAAAAATCAGAATCTTGGAACTTCCGTATAGTTTCTCGACCAGTTTCAACGTTTTCAGGTACTCCGGCTTATCCCAGTAACCGGTGAAGTTCGGATGATGTTTCAGTAATTCCCAGTTGGGAAAGTTAACGCCGGAAAAAACGACAGGGGTGGATTTTCCCAGCGGATGGTTACAGGCCATCAAAGTATAAGTTGCCTGGTCGTCGTTTACAATAATAATATCCGGTTTGAAGCTTAGTGTGTCGAGATAAGAATACATACGTGCTTCTTCATCGTGGGCATTATAGCGTTCGCAGTCCAGGTAGAAAGTACGTATATTGGATGTTATGTGTCCTTTTTGCAGCTTTTCATGAAGCAGTTTATCAAATTTGCAGTAAGTCGTCAGAGTCTCATCGTATGACTGGATAATAAGAATGTCAAAACTTTTTTTGGCATGGGTGGGTACACTACTCCTTACTCCTTGTGGAAAGCAAAGGGCCAGCAATAATATTATTTTATACACATGTGCCTTAAAAAAAAAGAACTTATTTGTAACCACCCTAAATTTGATTTAAATAATCGGTCAAAGTTAGTGATAATCGGGATATAATAAATACTTATTTCTCAATTTTTTGTATTCATTCAGAGCCGGTTGCCAACTGGCGCGTATCTCGTCTTCACTCAAACCCCGGATTATCTGGAAGCGCAGTTCTTTTGTTCCGGCCAGCAGGTCGAACCATTGCGGGCGGGAAAAGAAAAAGGCCTGGTCTTTCCCTGCCAGGTTATAGAAATCGAGGAAAAACTTCAAGGTCAGTCCTCCGGGAAAAGGATATTCCCGTAAATCTATGCCGTAGCATTCTTTATCCATATGCAAAGGCTTTGTATCGAATCCCGGCAAGGAGGTCGGTGTAAAGGTGAAATCTCCGTATTTCGGATCCGGCGCACCGAGCATCTGGAACGGATAATAAGTGCCGCGCCCCACGCTGATATTCGTCCCTTCGAAGAAGCAGAGCGAAGGATAGAGGCGGATTGCCTGGTCGTTCGGCAGGTTGGGAGAGGGCTTGACCGGCAGCCAATAAGGGTCGCCGTGGCTCCAGTTTTCCATCTTTACGATATGCAGCTTGCAGGTATCGGGCGTGCTGTCGAGCCAGCCTTCCTTATTGATCATCCAGGCCAGTTCGCCTATGGTCAGGCCGTGAAGAATGGGCAGCGGATCCACGCCGACAAACGATTTGAGCTTCTCTTCGCGGACAGGGCCGTCTACAAAATCATTGGGATTAGGGCGGTCTAACACAATAAATTCGACTCCGTTTTCGGCACAGGCTTCCATTACATAATGCATAGTGCTTATGTATGTGTAGAAACGGGCACCGACGTCTTGAATGTCAAACACGATCACGTCCAACCCGGTCAGCTGTTCGGCTGTCGGTTTCTTGTTTTTACCGTATAAGGAAATGATGGGAACGCCGGTTTTCACGTCACGGCTGTCTTTTATTTCCGCACCGGCATCGGCTGTTCCCCGAAAACCATGTTCGGGAGCGAACACTTTCTTTACGCTGACACCTTCTTCCAGTAGGGCGTCTAACAGGTGCTTTTGCTGTTTTTCGAGAATGGAAGTCTGGTTCACGACTAATCCGACCTGCTTGTCTTTCAACAGGCGGGTAACGACGTCCATACGTTCGGCTCCTAACTTCAGCTGCCCCTTTTGCGGGGTGACGGCCTGGATATTGGACACGAGGAACAGGCTTAACAGCCAGAAGGCACACCTGATAACAGTTCTCATTGACACATTCCTATATGATTGTTTCTGCAAAAGTAACGAATCTTTTTGTTCTTTTGTTTTAGTTGTAAGAAAAAGTGAGCTATCCCGTTCCCGCGCTTGACGCGCGATCGCATTAAAACCGACCGTATAAACAACTGATTGATAAGGACTGTTCTATTGCGGCCCCGCGTCAAGCGCGGGGACAGGGCAGGTTTGACACATCCCTAAGCTCAAAAACCGGTCGTTGAAACGAAACGGCAAAAGAGAGCCTGCGGCGGAGGGCTTATTGTATAAAACGCGTTTTTCAGGGTAAAAACATCCGAAACCGAACAAATGCTAATCTACTTTTCTGCTATCAAAAAGGGGCTTTTTCCTATGATCCGGTACCTTATCGCCATGAAGAGGGACTTTATCGCTCTGACCCGGAACTTTGTTGCTCTGAAGGTTGACTTCATATAGCGCGAAGTCAACCTTCAGAGCGATGAAGCGTTACTTCAAGGGAATTTTCTGCGCACCTCACAGCAATAAGCCTCCAAAATTTCCTTGGGATATTTGGAACGCTGTCCGTCTTCGTTCGCAAATATTCGATTCTCCGGGAGTTAAGGTTTATCACATTGTCGGCGTTTTCATCTTTCGATAATCAAATTGTACACTTTTCGCAATGGACTCGGCACCACATTTTCTCTGTTGTCAGCCGAGCCGGTTAAAACCGTGAAACGAGTCAATCCAAAATCGATCAAGATTTCGGACGAAATAGAAAAATGGCTGAAATAGGGGTTAATGTATATTTTTCAATCTGTAGAAGGTCCAAAACTAAGAAATTTTGAACTAACGCATTCAGACTTTGCTCTGCGGGAAATCTATATTCGACGACCTCATAAATATTAATGACACTCTCGGAAATATTAATGAGGGCGTCAAAAACATTTATGACGTCTTCATAAACAAGTTTCCTGCAAACCAAATAACTTTCTTATCTTTGTTCGTTGAAATGCGTATAAGATGATTGTAGAAGAAAAATATATGGCCCGTTGCATCGAGCTGGCACGTGGCGGAGCGGGGAATACGACTCCTAATCCGATGGTCGGCGCTGTGATTGTGCATGACGGGAAGATTATCGGGGAAGGCTTTCATCGCAAATGCGGGGAAGCGCATGCCGAGGTCAATGCGGTGGCTTCCGTACAGGACGAAGCGTTGCTTCGGGAGTCTACTATTTATGTGAGCCTTGAACCTTGTTCCCATTATGGAAAAACGCCTCCCTGTGCGGAGTTGATTATCAAGAAAGGTATTCCGCGTGTCGTAGTCGGTTGTCTGGACCCGTTTCCGGCTGTTTCGGGATGTGGAGTGCGGATGTTGCGTGAAGCTGGCGTCGAAGTCGTGACCGGTGTTTTGGAAGAGGAAGCCCGTGCTTTGAATCCGGCTTTTATGACATTCCAACTTCTCGGGCGTCCTTACATTTATCTTAAATGGGCCCAGAGTGCGGACGGTTTTATGGACGTTGCACGGAAAGATGCAAGTGTGCGTCCGGTTGTCCTTTCATCGGCCGAAACTCTTCGCCGCGTTCACCGGCTTCGTGCGGAGGTTGCGGCTATCATGGTCGGGACGCGTACGGCTTTACTGGATAACCCGTCGTTGACGGTGCGGCATTGGGCCGGCAATTCGCCGGTCCGGATCGTGCTGGACCGGACATTGAAGTTGCCGGCAGGTTCGCCTTTGTTGGACGGCACGGTCCGTACGGTTATTTTTACGTCCGAAGAAGCCGTGAACCGTCCGAATGTGGAGTTCGTTCGGATTGATTTCAGCCGGGATGTGTTGTCTCAGGTCTTACATTATTTATATAATTGGAAGCTGGATTCGCTGATGGTCGAAGGAGGCGCCGCCTTGCTGAAAAGCTTTTTGGATGCCGGTTTGTGGGATGAAGCTTGGATTGAAACGGCTCCGGTGGTGCTGGGCGAGGGGGTAAAAGCGCCTGTCGTAGCCGGTGTTTTAAGCGGTTCGGAAGTGCGGGACGGGCATCTTTTAGAAACCTGGCGCCGACAAGTTTGAAAAGGACCTTATAATTCCGTAACGACACTAAAATATTATAAATATTCCCCTATATGAGGTATAAAGCAAAAAATGTTTCTACTTTTGTGCCTTTATATACAACAAACTAATTTTTTGATGAAAAATAGAATAGTACTGTTTATAGCTGGATGTTGTGCTTTGTTATTGTCTTCTTGCCTTGGTTCGGACGATAATGAATATGAGTTGAGTAGAGATTGTCAGATTCTATCTTTTTCTTTGTCGAACGATTCCATTCCGGAATTGTCGAATGTCGTATTTACAATCGACCAGATAAGCGGGCGCATCTTCAATATAGACTCCATGCCTTATGGAACAAAGCTGGATGAAAAAGTAATCTGCAAGGTCCGGCTGGCTTCAACTGTGTACACCTGTCAGGTTATGCAGGAAGCAATCGGTGATACGATTTTCTGGAATACGGAGGATTCGCTGGACTTCTCCAAGCCGGTGAAATTTGTCAATACTTTGTGGGATGGTGAGACGACAAAGACTTATCTTGCACAAGTCAATATCCATCAGGTTGTTCCGGATTCTATGGCTTGGGGCATATACAAGGAAGGCATTCCTGCCGCGGCCGTCAAAGAAGAGAAAGTGGTTGTATTCGGCGAAGGTGATAACGAATCATATTATATGTATGCACAACCTGTAAACGCAAGTGAAGGTTATCAGTTGTATCGTTCGGCAGTGTCGGACGGACGGAACTGGACGGAACTGACGGTTACGGGGCTTCCTGCCGGGGAAGTGCGTTTGTCGCAGATTACGGCTTATGAAGATGCGTTTTATGCGGTGACGACGAAGGGCGCCCTTTATCGCTCTGCTGATGGTCAGGCATGGACGCTAATGGAAAACACTCCGGTGGTCAAAGCTCTTTTAGGGGCGATCAAAACCAGTGACGATTATACGATTACAGGAAAACAGCCGTCTGCGCTTGCAACTGTTGTAGAGAAAAACGGTTCATTCATTTATGCCTCTATGGATAAGGAGATGGAATGGACGGATGGTACGCTTCTGAACGAAGGTTTCCCTTTGACCGGTTTCGGTAATCTTTCTTATAATTCGATGTATCGTGCCCGCCTGCTGGTGGTTGCCGGAAGAGATAAAGATAACAAGCTGACAAATGCAGCCTGGTCTACGGAAAATGGGCAGGTTTGGGCGATGCTGACGGATGAAGAGGCGACTCCTTTTGATAAACAGGAGGGTGTTGCTGTTACCGAATATGACGATAAATTCTTTATGTTGAGCGGTATCAATGAAGCGGGTAAGGCATCTTCCGATATTTACCTGTCACGCGACGGTGGTGTAACCTGGAATGTTTCGGATACGCTGGTGGTCATGCCGCCGGAATTTAAAGCAAGAGGATTCTCTTCCATCTATGTGGATGAGAACGATTATATGTATCTTTTCGGCGGAAAAGAAACTAACAATTCGGATGTATTGAACCAAATCTGGCGCGGCCGTATCAACCGCCTGGGTTTTAAACACTGAGAAAGTTCGTGAAGGGACGTATAATTTTATGAGCTATTTAGCGTTAGAAAAGAAGGTATAGATTATAACAATAACGTATTATGACTTCAACTTTCTTTCAGCGTATATTCATATTAGTCCTTTTGACCGGTTGTTTGACCGGGCTTCACGCACAAGAATATAAATACGAGATCGGCGGGATGGCCGGCGGGGCCTTTTATATGGGCGACGTCAATAAGAATGCTTTCTTTAAGGGGCTGAACCCTGCATTCGGAGCCGTCTTTCGCTATAATGCCAATTTCAGATGGGCGTTTAAGGCCAATATGATGTGGGGGCAGGTCTCGGGTACGACGGAAGGACAGAAAAATGTTTTTCCGGATAATGCACAGGCTTCTTTCAGCCGTAGCCTGATAGAGTTGGGCGGACAGATGGAATTTAACTTCTTTCCGTACAGCGATAAGTTCGCTTATGCGAATGCAAAACGTTTCACTCCTTATATTTTTATGGGATTGGGCGTAACGGTGGCACCGGGTAGCGGGAAGACTTTTGCAGGTCCAAACATACCGTTGGGCGTCGGTGCAAAGTATAAGATTAAAGAAAGGCTCAACTTAGGATGTGAGTTCTCGTTCCGTAAGTTGTTTGGCGACGGCCTGGACGTGACGGACGATAACAATGCGTTTCTGGATGATCCCTACCATATGAAAGGTAGTTTTTTAAAGAATAAAGATTGGTATTCTTTTTTATTGTTTACTGTAACCTGGGACTTCGGCCCTCGTTGTAAAACCTGTAACAATGCAAAGAATATAGATAATATACAGTAGTTACAGATGAAGACACTATGTCGTTGATTGAACAAATAGACAAAGAACGCTTGCCGCAGCATGTGGCGATTATTATGGACGGCAACGGACGCTGGGCCAAAGCAAAGGGAAAAGACCGCAGCTTTGGGCATCAGGAGGGCGTTGTCTCTGTTCGTAAAGTCGTGGAGGCTGCTACGACGGTGGGTTTGAAATATCTGACGATGTACACGTTTTCGACGGAAAACTGGAATCGTCCCGAGGCGGAAGTCCAGGCCTTGATGAGCCTGTTGGTTTCGGCTATTCACCGAGAAACTCCCGACTTGATGAAAAATAATGTCCGGTTGATGGCAATCGGCAATCTGGACCGCCTGCCGGCAGATGCACATGCCACCTTGCTGGACTGCATTGCACAGACTTCGGCCAATACAGGCACTACGCTTATATTGGCTTTAAGCTATTCGGCCCGTTGGGAAATTACCGAAGCAGTGAGACGTCTGGCGCAAGATGCTGTTGAGAAGAAAATAAACCCCAACGATATAACCGAGGCTGTCGTCTCGGAACACCTGACTACTAAAGGTATACCCGATCCGGATCTGTTGATCCGTACCGGAGGGGAACAACGCGTCAGCAACTTCCTGCTTTGGCAGTTGTCGTACGCCGAATTCTTTTTTACCGATGTGTATTGGCCGGATTTTAGAGAAGAAGAGTTGTATGGAGCTATATTGTATTACCAGCAGCGCGAACGGCGTTTCGGTAAGACAAGTGAGCAATTAATCTTATAAACAATAGCTGTTATATGTACAAAAGAATAGTGCTGTTTTTTATTTTTCTGGGATTTGCCTGCGGGGCATTCGCTCAGGAAACTGACACTACCAAGGTTGAAGAACCGGCAGATGTGCCGGTCATTTCTTATTCGTCACCTCCCAAGAAGTATATCATCGATAGTATTCGGGTGACGGGGATTAAGAATTATGATGATTTTGTGTTAATCGGTTTTTCCGGCTTGTCGAAGGGTGATGAGATCACTGTTCCCGGAGGAAGCGAAATCACAACAGCAGTAAAGCGTTTCTGGAAACACGGTTTGTTTTCCGACGTGAAAATCTTGGCGACTAAGATTACCGATGATAATAAAATCTGGTTGGAAATCCAGTTGAAGCAACGTCCGCGTGTTTCACAAGTGAACTATCACGGTATCAAGAAGGGGGAACGCGAAGATCTGGACGCCCGTCTGGGATTGCGTAAGGGCTATCAGATAACGCCGAACGTGATCGACCGTGCTACCACCCTGATCAAGAAATTCTTTGATGGAAAAGGTTTTAAGAATGTGGAAGTCGAAATTGTTCAGAAGGACGACTTGGCACATGAAGGTGAAGTTATCGTTGATATCAATATCGATAAGAACGAAAAGACTAAGATCCACCAGATTCATTTTGAAGGAAACAGTGCTTTGTCTGACCGCGACTTGAAGAAGGCGATGAAGAAGACGAACGAAAAGTTCAGTCTTTACAATGACTGGAAGAGCAGTATCCTGGAAGCCTTCAGCACTAAGAAGTTTACGTCGGAAGAATACGAAAACGATAAAAAACACATTATCGAGAAATATAACGAAAAGGGATATCGTGACGCCGTTCTGGTGGAAGACAGCGTTGTGAACTACAATGATAAACGTGTAGATATATTCCTGAAGGTTGAAGAAGGTGACAAGTATTATCTGAAAGATATATCTTTTGTCGGTAATACCAAGTACCCGGCGGAACAGTTGAATTATATATTGGGTATGAAACGGGGAGATGTTTATAACCAGAAAAAACTGAATGAACGGTTGACTACGGACGATGATGCCGTTTCTAACCTGTATTATAACAACGGTTATATCTTCTTTGGCGCCGATCCGGTGGAAGTGGATGTCGATAACGACTCTATTTCTTTGGAAATCCGTATCCAGGAAGGACCGCAGGCAACTATCAACCGCGTTATCATCAATGGTAACGACCGCTTGTATGAAGATATCGTTCGCCGTGAGCTTCGTACGAAACCGGGTATGTTGTTCAGCCGTGATGACTTGATGCGTTCAACCCGTGAAATTGCACAGATGGGACACTTCGACCCGGAAAACCTGGTACCGCAGCCACTGCCTGATCCTGACAATGGAACGGTGGATATCCAATATAACTTGGTATCCAAAGCAAACGACCAAATCGAGTTCTCTGCTGGTTGGGGACAAACGGGTGTGATCGGTAAACTGAGTTTGAAGTTTACGAACTTCTCCATGAAGAACCTGCTGAATCCAAGTACTTATAAAGGTATCATCCCGCAGGGTGAAGGACAGACGCTGACACTGAGCGGTCAGACCAACGGACGTTACTATCAGGCCTATAGTATTTCATTCATGGATCCCTGGTTTGGAGGTAAACGCCCGAATACCTTGTCTGTAAGTGCTTATTTCTCCAAACAGACCGATATCAGTAGTAATTATCTGAGTAATAATAGTGGTTATGGTGGTTACGGTGGCTACGGTGGTTATCCTTACTACGGAGGATATGGCGGATATGGTGGTTACGGTTACGGCGGTTATGGTTATGGCTATAATTATGGCAACTACGAGTTGGCATACGACCCGGATAAGTCGATTATGATGTTCGGACTTTCTGCCGGTTACGGTAAACGTTTGAACTGGCCGGATGACTACTTCCAGTTTATGGCTACATTGAACTATCAGTTGTATATGATGAAAGACTGGGATTACTTCCTTGTAAATAATGGAAATTGCCATAACATCAACTTGGAACTGAACTTGCAGCGTAATTCTATCGACAACCCGCTGTACACACGTAAAGGTTCTCAGTTCATGTTCTCGGTAGCGGCAACTCCGCCTTGGTCATTGTGGGATGGCAAGGATTATAAGAATATGAGCGATCAGGATGAAGCCAAGTTCCGCATGATCGAGTATCATAAATGGAAATTCAAAGCGAAGATATTCTCTCCGTTGGCTCCGTTGACAGTGAAACGTACGCCGGTATTGATGTCACGTGTTGAATATGGTTTCTTAGGGTCTTACAACAAGTATAAGAAATCTCCGTTTGAAACCTTCTATATGGGTGGTGACGGTATGAGCGGTTACTCCAGTACGTATGCAACCGAAACGATCGGTTTGAGAGGTTATGAAAACGGTAGTATTGCCGGTAATGGCGGATATAACTCTTACGGTTATGCTTATTCACGTCTGTCGATGGAGTTGCGCTATCCGTTCCTGTTGGAACCGTCGTCAACGATCTATGGTCTGGTCTTCGTGGAAGCCGGTAATGCATGGGTTGACCTGAAAGACTTCAATCCGTTCCAGTTGAAACGTTCTGCCGGTGTCGGTGTTCGTATCTTCCTCCCGATGATCGGTTTGATGGGTATTGACTGGGCTTACGGTTTCGATCGTCCTGACGGAAGTTCTCAGAGAGGCGGTAGCAACTTCCACTTTATTATCGGACAGGAATTTTAAAGAGTTAAAAGTTGAAAGTTGAGAGTTGAAAGTTAATAAGAAAAGGCAAGCGGGGTTGAATCCGGTTGCCTTTTCTTGTATTTGGGCTTTTCCTCTTTTGTTTTTCAAGTCTGTTAAATTGTTAATTGTCTCTTATTAATTTTCAATTTTCAATTCTCAATACTCAATTCTTTTATCTTTGCAGTCAGAAGGTAAAACTATAAATGACATGTGTATGAAAAAGATTATTGCCTTAAGCTGTTTGTTGTTCCTTTGCACATTTGCGGGACACGCACAAAAGTTTGCTTTAATAGATATGGAATATATCCTGAAAAACATTCCGGCTTATGAAATGACAAATGAGCAGTTGAGCCAAGTCTCCAAGAAATGGCAGAACGAAGTGGATGCGATTCAGCAGGAAGCGCAGAATATGTACAAGACTTATCAGAGTGATCTTGTCTTTCTCTCTGCCGAGATGAAGTCGAAACGGGAAGAAGATATTGTCAAGAAAGAACAGGAAGCTCAGGATTTGAAACGCAAATATTTCGGTCCGGAAGGCGAACTGTATAAGAAACGTGAAAGTCTGATGAAGCCGATACAGGATGAAATCTATAATGCCGTCAAGGAGATATCCGAAGACAAAGGATATCAGATGGTGATGGACCGTGCTTCGTCGATGAATATCATTTTTGCTTCTCCGAAGATCGATATAAGCAATGAAGTCCTGATAAAATTAGGATATTCAAAATAAATGCTTACATTTGTGCGCTTTAAAGACGTAAATGTGAATATGATTAATAACAAGTAATATTTTATAGGAAAATGAAGAAACTGATTATTTTTTTGTTGATGATGCTCCCCTTGAGTCTTTTCGCTCAAGAATCTAAGATCGCTGTTGTAAATACACAGGAAGTGATCCAGGCTATGCCGGAATTTGCTGATATGCAGAAAAAAATGACTGACTTAGAAGCAAAATATAAGAATGAAATGCAAGTTATGAATGAGGAATACAATAAGAAGTATGCTGATTTTATAGCCCAGCAAGATTCATTGACAGAAAATATCAAGATGAGAAGAATGCAGGAATTGGAAGATATGCAACAGCGTACTCAGAACTTCGTTCAGATCTCACAGCAGGATTATCAGAAGCAGCAGGGTGAATTGTTTGCTCCGATTCAGGAAAAACTGAAAAAAGCAATTGATGCGGTCGGGGCTGAAAAAGGATATACCTATATTCTGGATCCGCAGATTGTGCTTTTCAGCGGAAACTCTGCTATCGATGCAACTCAGTTTGTAAAAGCTAAGTTAGGTATTAACTAATTAAATAGCTACGATACATAACAAAGGATGCCTCTCTATGAAAGGCATCCTTTGTTGTCTCTTATAATTCATAATTTATAATTCACAATACCTTCCATGTTTTCATCAGCTCCAGGCCCAATAGGTATTTTCGACTCCGGTTACGGAGGGCTTACCATTTTCGACAAGATTCGGGAAGCAATGCCCGGATATGATTACATCTATCTGGGAGATAATGCCCGTACGCCATACGGACCGCGTTCGTTTGAGGTCGTCTACCGCTTCACGCGGCAAGCGGTAGAAAAGCTATTCGATGAAGGCTGCCAGCTTGTAATATTGGCTTGCAACACCGCATCGGCAAAGGCATTGCGTACGATCCAGCAGAAAGACTTGCCGCTGTGGGACCCGGACCGTCGTGTCTTGGGTGTCATACGGCCTACGGTGGAGCTGATAGATCAGATTAGCACAAGTAAACATATCGGCATTTTAGGAACGAATGGGACGATTTCTTCCGGTTCATATTCCATGGAAATAGAGAAGATGTTTCCGCATATCACGGTAACGGGAGAAGCCTGTCCGATGTGGGTGCCGCTGGTCGAGAATAACGAGTTTGATTCACTGGGAGCCGATTACTTCGTCAGGAAACACCTCGAACATATCCTGCATGTCGATCCGGAGATCGATACGCTGGTTTTGGGCTGTACTCACTATCCTTTGCTGATGAATAAGATCCGTGCTTTCCTGCCCTCTGGTATTACCCTGTTTGCACAAGGCGAATATGTGGCTGCGAGCCTGAAGGACTATCTGCGCCGCCATCCCGAAATGGACGCACGGTTGACGAAGCAAGGACAATGCCGCTTTCTGACAACCGAATCCGCCGCTAAGTTTTCAGATGCCGCCTCTGTCTTTCTCAGTCATTCGGTAGAGGTGGAACAGATCTCGATCGATTGAGTGGGTGGGGGATGGTTATTGAGCAAACTTGATATGCAGGACAACCATTTCCGAAACAGTCCCGACCCGATAAGGCGGTCCGGCTATCCCGATGCCGGAAGAGACGTAAAACTGCGTCGGCCCTTTTTTATGGTAACCGTACGGGCATTCGTAGATCAGCTTCATCAAGAGCGGATAAGGCCATAGCTGGCCGTTGTGCGTATGTCCGTGCAAACCTAAATCCACACCGTTCATCGCCATCTCGGCAAACGACCAGGGCTGGTGATCCAACACGATGATCGGTTTAGTCGTATTGAGTCCGGCCATTAGCGCGTGCAGCGGCTTTCTTTTTTTATTGATATAGTCATCGCGTCCGATCAGGTAGAATGAAGAATCCGGACTGGCGACAGAATCGATCAGAAGCGTTGCTCCCGTTTTCTTCAACCAGCGGTATTTGGCCATACGGTTGGCACGGTATTCGTGATTCCCATAAACGATGTAGACCCCCAACGGAGCTTTTAACTGCTTTAAATCGTCCTCTATATGGGCTTTTTCGGCAAAACGCGACTCGTAATCCATAATGTCTCCAACCAGGACGACCATATCGGGATGCTGTTCGTTGCTCATCTTCACATAGCGTTGTACCAGTTTTTTCCCGATAACCTCCCCGATATGCAGGTCGCTCATCATGACAATCTTCATGCTGTCGCGATCACTGTTCCCTTTTGGAAGGGTGATATATACGTTTTTGACTATCGGCCGGGTTACGACATGATAGGCATGGAACATCAATCCGGTGACAAATGCGATAATTACAAAAAACAGAGTCAGCTTCGTTTGCTTCCAGTGACTCGTGATCCAGCCGGGAAACCAGTGGAAAAAGCGGTTGCTAAGCCGGAGCACTTCCAACAGCAGCAGGGAAAGAGTGATGTAGAGGGAAGCAATATACCAAGTGTTGCAAATATACTGGATCGTGATCATGGTCTGGTCCGGCAGTACATTGCGGAATGCAAATCCGAAGAAGAAGAGTGATAATTCAAGGACAAAAAGCAAGATGTAAGGAATCCGCCAGCTCTTTTTAGGCGGAATAGCCTGATACCCTCTCCAGAAGATGTAGGGATTCAGTAATATCTGTGCAACTATCGATTGAATAAAAACTCTCATTTAGCAAACTATTTGCAGGTAATGTCGAATACGACCAGCTCACTATCGGTGCCGATCCGGAAAGGAGGCCCCCAAAGCGACAGTCCGGAGGAAACATAAATATGACTGTTTCCCCATTGGCGGTAACCATGACTCTGTTCGAATATGTGATCGGTGATCAGGCTGATCGGCCATATCTGTCCGCGATGCGTATGTCCGCTGAACTGGAGATCGACGCCGGCGTTTTCTGTTTCCGACAGGTTGTATGGTTGATGATCTAAAAGAATAACAGGTTTTGCCGGGTCAATGTTCTTCGTCAACTCTTGAAGGGATAACCGGGATTTGTTGCTGCGGTCGTCACGTCCGACTATTTGTACGCCGTTGGGCAACGTCACGACTTCGTCTTGCAACAGGCGGATCGGTGTCTCTTTTATGAACTGTACGCTTTTCCGTATGCCGCTGATATATTCGTGATTGCCCGGTACCATATAAATGCCCAGCGGGGCTTTCAGCTCTGCCAGCTCTTCCATCATCTTCTCTTCATACAGAGGTACGACGCTGTTGTCGATCAAGTCACCCCCGATTAAGATCAAGTCCGGTTTCTGTTCATTGATCATCCCGACATATCGTTTTAGTTCTTCCTTGTCTGTCCCGTAGCCCAAGTGGATATCGCTGACGGAAACCACTCTCAACGGTTGTTCGTTATTAACCGGTCGCTTGTTGATAACCATGTTGATAACTTCTGTTTTCGGATGTTGATAATTATAATATCCGTAGCTTAACAGGCTAAGTGTCAGGAAAAAGGAAATATAGAACCCGTATTTGCACGGGAAGTTGAAAAGCCGGAATATGTCGAATACCATTAGGAACAACACCATGTAAAGCGTGAAGACCAGCCAGCCGGTTCCGATTTCGTGTGATGTATGGGCCAGGACAACCGGAAGTTTTACATTCCGGGCCAGGAAACTGCCGAAGAAAGACAGTGCCCCACACCAAAAAAGTATGGCCAGCAAAACTTTAACACCGAAAGGCTGAGCTACCAAAGCCTGCGCCCCTCTTCTGAATATATATAAGTTTCCAGCAAGATAAATACTAATGAGGACAACGAAAAATGTCGGCATAGTTGTAAATTTTCGGCAAAAGTACGGAAACAATTTAAGTTATAAGACAAGTGGGGATTTAAAAAAATGTAAGCTGTTACTTTTGACTTGATCCAAAAGTAACCAAAAGATCAAGGCCGAACCTGCTTCGCTACTCCGTTCCCTTCGTTCGCTGTCGCGTCGTAAGGGTCGTTCGCGAACGACCCCTACAGCAGACGCTCCTGTCGCTCCCTGCGGTCTCTGCGCTTTACGCTCACCAGCTTAGGCCGGAAGTAGAGCCTGGCGGCTCTGTTGAGGATTGTGATACCGACAGTTCCTATGCGATCCCGCATCGAGTGCGGGAACGGGGGAATCATCCTTGTCCCTGTGCTTGACACGGGGCCGCATAAGAGCAGGCGGTATCGGCCATCCCAAGAGAAAGCGGAGCTTTCTAAGAAAGGCCTAAGCGGACGGGCGTAAAGCGGAGGGTAAAGGCGAAGCGCCCGGAGCCTGCGCTGTCTGAGCGAAGCGAGTTTCGCAGGCGACAGCGTAGCCTTTACCCGGAGTAGCCCGGCCGGTTAAGCCTTGACTTTTTGGTTACTTTTGGGTCAAGCCAAAAGTAACAGATAAATCATCATTTACATTTGTAAGTCGCCGCCTTAACATTCCAGCCCTTCACGACGAAGAGCGGTTCTGAAGGCATATCGGCCGTTGCCGTTTCGATGATGACCGTTTGGCTTTCTCCCGGCAAGAGCGAGAAGAAGTTATCGGTGTAGAAACTGGGGCGTACCGGCTTTTTATTCTGATCCAGCAATTGAAGCTGAGTAAAGAATGCGATCGTCGAAGAGGTATTCTTTATTTCTGCTTTTATAAAGTGCCGGTCAGCTTCCTGATAAGCCTTGTAAGTCGTTTTCAGCTGGACTTGTTTCAGCTTCGACAAATCCTCGAAACCGGATGAAGTCGGGCCGGTCAGTGTCTTACGGCCTTCATACTTGTCGTTGGAACGCCAGTAGAAGGTGTTCGCCACTTCCTTACCTTTTTCATTATACAGGCGTAGTTTGATGAAATGAACCTGTGTGATGTTCTGCGGGAAGTCGATCGTGAAAACGTCGTTTACAACACCGTCTTCCGGTATGTCGATAACCTGCGACTTATTCCATACTTTCTTGCTGTTGAGGTCATACACTTCAGCTGTGACCTTATAATTCTTGAAAGCCTGGTAGTAGTCGTTGCAGACAGAAACCGTATTTTTCAGATAATCGAATTGCGCATGAAGCGGTTCCAGTGCATTCTGTGTATGGTAAAGCGATGCTGTCGGCTCAAGCGAATAGTCCCACATACGGGCGCAGACCTGGCTTATGGGACAGTTATGATACCAGAACAAGAGTCCGGATGCATAGCGGTCGCCATATCCTAACTTGTTATAGTTCCATACTTCCCAGATCGATTTGGAGTTCATGGCACCAACGAACTGCCCTTTAGTCGCAAACTCTTCAATGGAAGAGGAAGCGCCGTAGTTATTGGTCAAGTCGGTGTACATGGTCGACATCAGGTGGAAGCCGCCGCCGTCATGATAGTCCCAGACCTCCTTGTTGATCGGCCAGAGATCCTTTTCGTCCATCACTTCCCGAAGGGTTTCGACAGTCGGGATCGTCGGTGCGCCATATTCCGGGTTGAACCCGTCGACACGGCTGCCGCGTTCCGAGGCGGTGTTTTCGTAATGCTGCATCGGATTAACCTGTTTGTATGGGCTGCCGTCGTGCACGCCGTCACATTCCGACTGCATCTGGTAGCCACGTGTGCCGTCCAGTGCCATAATCATGTCTTTCGCTCCCGGCATTTCCGTACTTTCGTTCGAGGAAACATAGTAGGCCAGCGAAGGATGATTGCGCAGGCGTTTGACGGTTGCTTCCACATTGCTCAGGTATAAATCTTTATCTTGCGGATGTTTGGTGTCGCCTGTCATCCAGAATTCCTGCCAGACAAGCAGTCCCATTTCGTCGCAGAGCTGGAAGAAATAGTCCGATTCGGCAATACCGCCGCCCCACATACGGATCAGGTTGACACCCGATTGTTTCGTGTAGCGGAGTTCTGCATACGTCCGTTCGTCCGAAGTGCGAAGCATGCCTTCCGGAATCCAGTTGGTTCCCCGGATGAACAGTTTCTTTCCGTTGACATAGAACTGGCGGGATTTATCCGGCGTGTTCTGGTCGGAAGTGATTTCGCGGATACCGAAACGTGTTTTTGTCTCGTCGGAAACCTTTCCGTCTACGGTTACGGTCAGCTTCAGTTCATACAGTTCCGGATTCCCTTTGAAGAGCGGCCACCACAGGCGGGGATTCTTGATCGTAAGCTGCGGGAACTCTTCGGGAGTGAAACTGACAGTCTGTGTCTCGCCTCTGAACAGATTCAATTCTTTGCTGAATGTGATGTTTTCACCGGCGATTTCACCTTTGACAGTGCATTTGACATTCCCTTGCGTCGGGTTCACAACCTCTACACTGACTGTTTCCTTTGCCAGGTCATATCCCGGTTTTGCCAGAGCCGATTTGATAAACGGATGACGGAGAACCGCTTTGTCTGTGGCGTAGAGGCTGATATTTTTCCAGATACCGGTGTTGCGGTCGCGGATACCGTCGTTGAACGTGAAGTCCCAGCCCACACTCATCAGCATGGTGGTGTTCAGTCCGATGTTCCCGTCTCCACCGTTGTGGAATTCGCCGACGGCTCCCCAGCGTTTCGGCTTGATCGTACCCGGCATATCGACCGGATAGACTTTGATAGCCAGTGCGTTCTTGCCCCCGATACGGGCGAAGTCGGTGATGTTGATATAGTCCGGTTTGAACATTCCGGACATATTGCCGAGCAGATAACCGTTCACCCAAATCTCGGCGCGGTAGTTGATGCCGTCAACCTGGAGCCATACGATTTTGTCCTTGTAACTTTCCGGTACGTCGAACTCTGTCCGGAACCAATAGGTGTAGAAATCGCGTCCGGCCTTTGCCAGGTCCGGGATGATGTTCTGATCCAGTTTGTTGTTCATCCCGTAATAGGGCTCCGGATAAACCTTGTTGTGGACGAGCGAGTTCAGTACCGTACCGGGCACGATTGCCGGCATCCAATCTCCGGTCTGGTAACCCGGTTGTGAGATTTTCTCCGCCGGATCTTTGGCTTCTCCGGCTTTATACATCTGCCAGTTGAAGCCTCCGTTATGTCCGTCTTTCGAGTCCAGATAGATTTTTTCCGGACTGCGATAATAATTGGGTGTCTGAGCCTGCACAAAGCAGACAGACAGAAGTAAGAATATTCCTGTAATAATGCTTTTCATGATTTACTTATTTAATTCGGAATCGGATCTCCTGGTGTTTTCTTTGCCGGGTCATAAACGGCTACGCTCACCTGTGAGTCTGCACATCCGTAATAGAGATACCATTTGTTTTTAAAAAAGACCAAACCTTCGATAAAGACTGTCCCGTCGACATACTGCCCGCTCTTTTCAAACGACTCCATCGGACGGAAGAAAGGGACGTCAAGGCGTTGCAGCACTTTCATCGGTTCTTTCGGATCTGTCAGTATCTGGCCGGCACAATAAGCGCCTGCCGTGAAACGTTTGTCGCGCTTGCTGTCGTTATTCTGGTTTTTACCGTTGTAAAGCAACAGGATGCCTTTGTCTGTCAGGACTGCGGGAGGGCCGCATTCCGTCAGGGCGCTGTCGAAGAACTGCGGACGTGGTCTGATGACGGCTGCCAGTTCGTTCTTCTCGTCCAATATCGGAGTCCAGTTCACAAGGTCGTCTGAAGTAGCTGCTGCGACCATATGTTCTCCCCAATACATGAAATATTTCCCGTTTATTTTAGCTAATACCTGCTTGCCGTCCTTTATTTGTGTTACCATCGAGCCGGATTTGCAGGCCATGTCTTTGAAACGTCCGTTGTAGGCTTTTGCAAAAGCCGGTCCGTGTTTTTCCCATTTGACCAGATCGCGGGATGTGGCGATGCACAGGCGCGGCACTTTCCGGTTCCAGGCAGTATAAGCCATCACATACAGGCCGTCTTCCGTCATCGTGACGCGCGGATCTTCACATCCTCCCGGCCATTCGAATTCTTTCGCATTATCATTATCCGGATACATGACTGGCGTTTTCCGGCGTTGTACATGAATGCCGTCTTTAGACTCAGCCAGGCCGATGCGGGAAGTCCTTTTTCCGATACCTGTGGCCGAATTGTCTTCCGCCCGGTAAAGGACATAGATCTTGCCGTCCTTGACGGTTGCTGCCGGGTTAAACACATCACTTTCTTCCCAGTTCATTTTTTTACCCTGCATGGGGCAATCGAATTGGCTTGCCGGGTTCGGTGTGATAATCGGATTGACTTTTTCAGGTCTGACAAACCCGCCTAAAGCCCAGTCCGGTAAATCATTTTGGCTGTACCCGAGTAGAGGTAAAACTGCCAGACTGATGAGTAAGATACTTCTTTTCATGTTCTAAAGAATAAAAAGGGCACAAACATCCGGTTAAAACCGGATATCTGTGCCTTAGGTTATTTATTGTACAGTTGTTTCGATGATGGTACTATAGTTGATCGCATTTTCGGTCTTGGCACCGACGCGCACATATATTTTATTACCATTTCCCTGTATCTTGTACAGATTGTCCTGATAATTCTTATCGTTCTCCAGATCGAAGACGATAGTACCTTCGTTTCCGCTGACCGTTTGCTTGCCGGCCTGGTTTGCACTTCCGTTATCGACACCCGGTGCAAAGTTCCAGTAGCCGTACACTTCGGATACGTTAAAGCTGCTGTTGGTCGGAGTCACCTTGTAAGTGATGGTGATCTTTTTGCCGGAAGCCTGTGCCGAAGCTGTGATTCTGGCATAAGGCGTTGCCTTCAGATCCAGGGTTGTCTGTCCTTTTACCGTGATAAACTCTTCGCACGGAGAAACGAACGGACCGTTTACGATAATCTTATAATCGCAGTTGAACAGCTTTGAGTTTTCATATGTCCCATCCAGCTTTGCATAGAAATCGACAGACTGTGTCGCATCCGTATTCTGCTCGAACATATTAATAATAACGCCGGTAGAACCCTGAACCGGCAGTGGTATCGGTTCGTTGGTCTCTGCATCCAGGATTTTTCCTTTGATACCTCCGTTTGGAGCATCATAATTATCCAGATCACTCAAACAGCTTGTGAAGCATAATGAGCAAACGGCCATCAATAATAAACTTATCTTTTTCATATCAAATTTCTAATTTAGATGATTAATTAGTAAAGCCCGGATTCTGAATCAGATTCGGATTTGAATTCATATCGTCCTGATTAATCTTGGTATAATAGTTCTTTTCAAGGAAAATACGCAATTGCTTGGGTGAATTATAACCTCTTTCAAATACATATTTATCGTCACGAATATCACGCCAAGGATACAGGGCAGTACCTCTGAATCCATTCAATCCGCCTTGCTTTGCATCCAGATGAGCAATTCTCCAGCGTTTCATATCCCAGAAACGATGACCTTCGAATGCCAATTCCACTCTGCGTTCGTGGCGTACCTTTTCCATATTGATGCTTGACAATAAGGCGATACCGGCACGTTCGCGGATTTTGTTGACAGCTTCCAGCGCTTCCGAAGAATTGTTCAGCTCCATCGCAGCTTCCGCCAAATTTAGGTAAAATTCTCCTAAACGGAAAACCGGCCAGGGAGTTTCTGATTTACCCATGTTCATATCAGTCAACGTTTCGTCCCAGAATTTCTTCTGATAGAAGCCTGTTTTGGAAGCGTCACCTGCATCAGCGCCACCGTCTTTTCCGGATGTGCTGTATGTTACACCGTTAACTTCTACTGTGTTACCGCCGTCAGGCTGGCTTGTTGCCGGATATCTTTCGTTATCGGAAACGATAATACCTCTCATCCATTCGATCTCGGTAGTCTGGCAGGGTGAACCTGGCATATAAACAGAGGCGAAGAGGCGGGGATCTTTGTTCGTAAAGACATCATAAGGCTTGTCATAACGGACCGGTTTGCCATTTTCTTCCAGTTTCAATGTACCTTCGGAACCATCTATATATTCGTAAGTTTCAACCATTTCTAAGGTCGGAGCGATACCGCAACCCCAACCACCTGCACGATAAGAGAACGGTGCGTTACGTTTGTCCCAGTCATGTCCTTTGCCACCGGCAACATTATACTGTTTCTGGAAAATATATTCTCCGTTGTCTCCATTGCCTTTCAGGAACATATCGCAATAGTTCTGCGCTTTGTTATCCGGCTTTTTGTTGTACAATGTATATTGGCCGGAATTGATGATCGCTTTGGAAGCATCGTAAGATATTTGGAAAAAGCGGTCTGCTTCGGAAGAAGGGATTCCTACGAGGCCATCCAGCTGTACCGTCCCGTAACGGGCGATTGAACCAGCATATAAGGCTGCACGCGAACACAATGCCAACGCTACATATTTATTGGCACGGTATTTAGCATCAGCACCTCTTGTTTCGGGAAGATCCTGTGCGGCTTCCTGGCTTTCTTTCACAATGAAGTTGTAGATATCCACTTCCTTGTCGCGCGGAACCATTAATGCCTCCAGGTTATTCGGATCATACACCTGCGGTTCTGTGATCAGAGGAACACCGCCATAACGTTTTACCATTGTGAAATAATGGAAAGCACGAATGAAGCGGGATTCTGCCAAAAGTAACTTCTTTTCTGAATCGGATAATGACGTCGCTTCTTCCAACTGGCTGATAAAGTCGTTGCAGTTTCGTATGAATTTATAACGATCGGAGAATTTCTGTTCAAACAGGGCATCTTCATACGTGTATGTCGCATTCCCATTATCGAACATCGGGTCTTTCTGGAAAGAACCCTGTGCTTCGTCAGACATGGAAGAGGCGTTTTGCAGACGCCATGCGTCACGCTGCCAGTAATTGAAATCTTCCAGGTTCATGTTGTCGTACAGGTTTACCATTACGCCGTTGATCAATTTAGGATCTTTCCAAACCTGTTCAGGAGTGATGATGTCGAAAGCCTCTTTTTCAAGATAGTCAGCACAAGCTGTCGCTCCTAACAAAAGTAATCCGCATCCAATGTTTCTTATAATTGTTGTATTCATTGTTTCTTCTTTTAGAATGTTAGATTAACACCGAAATTAAATGTTTTCATTTGAGGATAGTAACGGAACATACCTTCTTTGTTTTCCGGGTCCATATACTTCATCATGCCGGTACGACCGGTAAAAGTCGCCGTATTGAAGCTGTTCACATATACGCGCAATTTTTCGATCCCGGCTCTTTGCATCCATCTTTTCGGGAAGGTGTAACCGATCTCGACAGTCTTCAGACGCAAATAGTTCGCTTTCTGCTTTGTCCAGGTGTTGTTTCCGGAATTGGAAGAGAAACCGGTCGGGCGAAGTGCCGGCATAAAGCCCGGGATCCATTCGCTGAACATATCCGACGGATCTTCTCTATGCCAACGGTCCAACCAAATTGTGCTACCGTTACCAAGACCTTGCTGGATAAACGGAGACATAAAGTCACCGGATGTGAATACTTCATGTCCTGCTCCACCCTGGAAGAAGAGGGTTACATCGAAACCTTTATATTCTCCATACAGGTTCAAGCCGTAATAGATACGGGGAGTATTTCCGTGTCCGATCGGCTGGTCGTCTTTTCCGTCGATGATACCGTCGTGGTTCCAGTCTTCAAACTTCAAGTCACCCGGCATCAATGATTTATTACCATTGTTATCCTGGATCGGTGAGTTCAGGATCTCTTCATAACTCTGGAACTGCCCGACACAAACTTTACCCCACTGGATGTCTTTATAACGGTCATTGCTGTTATTTCTCCAGTCATCATACATGTTGGCGGAAGCAGCACGTTCTACATGTTCGTTATAAATACGGGTAGTAGAGAAGTTCCCCTTTACATCATAGGTAAAGTCACCTATTTTATGACGGTGCCCGATTACAACTTCAAATCCCTGGTTTTTGTCCGAGTTCAGGTTTTCAACCGGAAGTTCCTGGCCGAATGTTGTCGGCAATGTGAGCTGGCGCTTTGTCAAAAGGCCGGAACGTTTACGAACGAAATAATCAAATTCGACATTGATCAAGCCCGAAAGAATGGATGCTTCGAATCCGACGTTGGCAGTCTTGGATTCATACCAGGTCAGATCCAGGTTAGGCATACCTCTGTCTTTCGCCCCGTTTGTCAATCCGCCTGAACCCAGAACATAGTTTCCGGATGGATAGCGGTAACCTTGCAAATATTGGTAAGCTCTGTATTTGCCGTCTTTTTCATCATCATCAGTGTATCCGGTCACACCTTCGTCACCGACTTTACCGTATGATCCTCTGATCTTGAAGTTGTCGACCATCGGTAACGCTTCCTTGAAGAACGCTTCTTCGGAAACACGCCATCCCAAAGATACAGCCGGGAAGAATCCCCAACGGTTATCCGGTGCAAATTTGTAAGAACCATCGTAACGGAAACTTACTTCTGCCAGGTACTTATTGTCGTATGCGTAGTTGACACGGCCGACTAAACCGGCATGGGATGAAACACGGGCTGTACCGCCATTGTTCATGTTCGTCTTGTCTCCGGCATCGATTTGGTCGATGGCGCCCACCGTGAATTGGCGGTATGCACTTAATATGTCTGTACGGTCATTGTAGAATTCCCATAAAGCCAATGCTCCGATATCATGTTTACCGAATGAGTTATGGTAATTCAATGATATTTGCCCGTTCGGTCTGAAATAGTTGTCATTCTGAGTTGTCAACTCCGAAATGGTATGGCTACCGGACGCATTATATACATCGTTGATCGCATCGTAGGTATATTCATAATATTCTTTATACCATTTGCGGCTGTACTTGTTGTTATAGTCGTATGAGAATAAGGCCTTTGCAGATAAACCTTTTACCCAAGGCAGTTCCCAGTTCAAGGCGATAGACCCGTTAAACTCGCGGCGGTCCCGTCTGTCGTAACCTACATTGTCTATGTCGGATAGATGGACTGGGTTTCCTTTATCGCCCGGGTTAGACCAATAATCCGGATTTCCGTTTGCATAGATAGGAAATACCGGTTTTGCCATCTGGATACTACGACTTAGCGGTTCAGCTTCGTACGGTTTCATACGTGTGTCCAGACGTCCGCTCAATTGCAGGTCAACGGTGAAACCTTTTACGATTTCAGCACTGATATTGGAACGAACGTTGTACTTCTTGAAGTTGAACGCTTTAGATTTGTAAATACCTTCCTGGTCTGTCAAACCTAATGAGAAGAAGTATTTTACTTTTTCAGCACCACCGGAAACACTCAGGTTGTGGTAGGTTGTCGGAGCCGTTTTACGGATCACTTCGTCATACCAGTCGGTTGTCCCGATACCTTGTTTAAACTTTGCCAGGTCGTCATCCGAATAAGGAGCCGGGATACCGATGTTTTGCTGTGCCTCGTTGTACAAGGTCGCATATTCGTATCCGTTATAATACTCCGGATAACGGGTGATGTTCTGTATGCCGACATATCCGTTGTAAGTGATTTTCGGTTTACCCAATTCACCTTTTTTTGTCGTGACAAGGATTACACCGTTCGCTCCCTTGAAACCGTAAACGGCTGCAGAAGCATCCTTCAAAATACTGATCGACTCGATATCGTTTGCGTCGATCTGCTTAAAATCACGTTCCACACCGTCGACGATTACCAATGCATTACCGTAACCACGAATATCGATGCTTGCATCGTCGTCACCCGGAGCACCGCTTCTCTGTACGGCACGAAGTCCCGGAAGCTTACCGGCAAGAGCATTACTAACGTTCGGTGTTTTGACAGAGGCAATGTCTTTCGATTGCAGTGAAGCCACTGATCCTGTTACGGATGCACGTTTCTGGACGCCGTAGCCGACAACGACAACTTCATCCAACGCTTGTGAATCTTCAGCTAATTTTACGTTAATTGTAGTTTTGTTGTTCACCGGTAACTCTTGGTCTTTATAGCCGATGTATGAAACAACCAACACTGCATTGGGAGCTACGTCCAATGAGAAATTACCGTTCATATCGGTAATCGTTCCGTTTGTAGTGCCTTTTTCTACAACATTGGCACCGGCAATAGGACCTAATTCATCTTCTACTACACCCTTTACCGTGTGTTTTGCTTGTTGTGGGCTTCCAGTCGTTCCGGCCGGTGAGAGGACAATGTACGATCCTTCGATTTTGAAAGAGACATTGTTGTCAAACAGGTTTTGCAATACTTCCTGTAAAGAAGTATTTTCGGCTTTCACTGAGACTTTTCGGTTAACATTTACGTTCTTGTTGTAAATGAACAGTAAATTAGTCTGGCTTTCAATGTCATTCAGGATGTTTTCCAGCCGGACGTTGTTTTTGTTGAGAGTGACACGTATGCTCTGCGAGCTTACTGTTTCCGCCTGTACGCACATGGCGCAGGAAAGGAAAAACAGGGATGTCATCTTCAAAATACGAGATACACAAATGATTCTTTTTTTCATATTTGTGATAGTTTGATAAATGATATTAGATTAATACTTCGTTTTTCACATTGGACATAATTTGCCCTTCACTTCTGATTCTTAACTACTCATAGGCTATTATTGATTTTATATAATTTATTGAATACGAATTTCATTTTTATTTTCTCGCTCAAATGTGAAATGAGCATCTTGTTGCAAGGCTCTCAACACCTCTTCAATCCCGTCGGATATGCGGAACTTTCCACTGCAGGCATAATTATCGAGCTTGTGATTGTCGATAATGATGCGGATGCCGTAATTCTTTTCGAGTTCCTTCATCAGATCCTTGAATTTGATATCCTTAAACGTGATAAGTCCCTCCTTCCAAGTGTAGGGATTGAAGTCGGTGATGGGAGTGACAGTCAGCTTGCCATTACTTAGCCTGACTGCATTATTTGGTTCTAACACAACTGATTCGTTTGGTTGGGATTTGTCGGTGACTTTTACACTTCCCCGGATGAGGGAGGTCGTGAATTCATTTTCACTGTAAGCTTCTACATTAAACTGCGTCCCTAATACTTCAACTTCGCAACGTCCGGTATTGACAATAAACTTTTTGTTTTTGTTTTTTGCCACGTCAAAAAAAGCTTCCCCTTTTAGGTGTACTTCTCTCCGGTCGCCATTGAACGAAGCCGGATAGGAGAACTCGGACCGGGCGTTGAGCCAGATATGGGTTCCGTCTGCCAGAGTCAGTTCAACCCGTTGTCCGGCAGGTACTTTTATCGTGTTGAGTGCTATTTCCTGCCGGGTGTTCTTATTTAACAGCACCGGTACATTATATAACAGGAACAGAGCCATGATAGCGGCTGCAACACCTCCTGTCCATTTCCAGAGGGAGACGGATCGTTTGCGGGCCTGTTTTTTTGTTGTTTGCAAATCGTTCAGCTGAAGTGCGTCAAATAGTGTACGTTCCTTATAGAATAGCTTTCTGTTTTCAGCCGATTCACTCACCCATTGGCGGATCACGGTCAGTTCCTTATCTGTAGCCTGTCCGCCAAACATTTTATGTAGTAACTTTTGTTCCATTTTTTTCCGTTTCTGTTATTAAGGGCGAACGGGAAAGGAAATACCCTAAAGGAATGAATGATTTTTTTTAATATCTATAAAATAATGTGCCAATGAGAGAGTGTGCCAATATGCCAATGAGAAGAAAAACTGGACCTTCTGCAAAAAAAAATATTACAATAACCCCCTTTTTGACCGTTTTTCTATTTCGTCCGAAATCTTGATCGATTTTGGATTGACTCTTTTCACGGTTTTAATCTTCTTTACTGACAACAGATGGAGTGTGGTGCGCAGGCAGTCTGAAAAACCGTGCAATTAGATTGCCGGAAACCGGAAACGCCGACAAAGTGATAAACCTTAACTCCCGGAGAATCGAATATTTGAAAACAAAACGGACGGCGTTCCGAATATCCCAAGGAAATTCAGGTGCTTTTTTGCCCTTTAGACGGTCCTCTTTCCAATTACGACCGTCCAAATCGCCATTACGACCGTGCTAATCTTCGCGAGCTGCCGAGTGCACTACACATTAGCACGGTCGTAATGGCAAAGAGGACGGTCGTAATTGTTGGAAACGTTCAAAAAAGCGGGAAAAGTCCCTTTTTGAGGTCAAAAAAGCGGATTAACATTTGTTTTGTTTCGGATGTCTTTCGGAACAGAAAAATACGTTTTATACAATAAGTCCCCCAGGATAGTTGAAAGTTAAGAGTTGAAAATTGAAAGTTATAGGAGGGAGTATTTGGTAAGAAAAGATTTACTTGCAAGAAAAACTGAACCACTCCAAACAATCATTCATAGAAGAAATCAAAGAGGAGCAGGAGGTAGGGGAGGTAGTCTTTTAGTTCTTTGCGTAATACATTTAGCGCCTTACTGATATGGAACTCGACGCTTTTCACGGAAAGATTGGTTTCCTGAGCAATTGTTTGGTAGTTTTTTCCTTCGTAGCGGCTCATGATGAATATCCGGCTGGATTTTTCCGGTAACTTGGCAAGGGCTTGGTTAATAAGATCTTGTATTTCATTGCTAAGTAATGTTTCCGGTTCGCATGCTTCCAAACTGGAGATACGCATCTGTAACTCCCATTCTTTGTTGGATAATAAATTTTCTGCAATATTGTTCCAGGTGCGTTCGCGTTGAAGATAGTCCAGGCATTTGTTTTTTAGAGTGACTAATATATATAAAGGAATATCTTTGACATCTTGTAATCGGTTCCGGTTTTCCCAATAATATATCAGGCTTTCGGTAACCAAGTCTTCTGCTGCTTCACGATTATATGTATAAGAATAGGCAAACCGAATATAGCGTTCACGGTGAGTGATAAAAATGTTATTGAATAATTTTATGTCTGTATTCTCATCCATGATATACTGTTAGAATGGGTATAGTCCTAAGAGAACTATGGACTTCAAATGTATGAATTTATTCTCAAATAGCTTAAATAAGCTATCAAAAATTGATTATTTAGCGACAATGAAGCACTTTAGGCGATAAAGAAACAAAAAATTATTGTTATTCCAATTTTGTAAGCATTTTACCTCTATATTGACGACTGAAATAATTCGCTGATTATCATTCAGATATGAATATGTGGCCATAGTTCTCTTAGAACTATGGCTTTTTTTATGATGACTGTATAAGCTGTTTTTCAACCGCTTTACGATTTGCGGATTACTTCTTCGGGTACCCTACCGGATTGTTCATAATCGGTAATTGACTTTCAGTTAATTTTAGGATTTGTTTTAATGCCGCTTGGTCCATAGAGGCACGCGGGACAGTTGCTAACCCGGTGGCTGCACAGAAGATGTTGATATTCTGGCAAACTGTGCCTGCATCGACTGCTGCCATCAGTTTTACCTGATCTGTTACGCTGCCGAAACGGGAAAGGTCGGATACCAGAACCAGGCTGACCGGGGCTGATTTGACAAAATCTTGTCCGCCTGCGACCGCTGCACGGTGATCGCCTGCCGCAACAGGTTGAAGGCTGTTATCTTTGGCATCATACAGGTAAGCGCCCTCTTTCATGATAACATAGACATCGATATCCTGTTTGTTCAGGGCAGAAGGAGCCGTACGTTTGCCGTCCGGACGGTTGATACCGTTTGCCGCCCATAATAAATCGGATAAATCCTGTAGGCTGAGTTCTTTAACTGCAAATTCGCGGTCGGAGTGACGATCGGATAATGCTTTCATGACAGATGTTCCCCGGGCTTTGTCCGGCGTGTTTAATTTAACTGCTTTCATATTTTGTGCATACATGGTGACAAGCAGCAGTGATGCTGCAATTGTGAATAATAATTTTCTCATAAACTTGTTCTTTTTATTAATGGTTTCTACAAAAATAAGTGAAATTCGCAAGAATCGAACACCAAAATACATCTTTTACAATTCTTTAAAGCGTAAAAGTACGAGTGGTTCGTAGATAAAGTTACATTTGCAACTGTTTTTAATTTGTTTAAATCGATAATATCTAAATTCTCAAGTTTAATGAAAGAAAAACTACTCTACTTTGTGTTGATACTATTTGTGTCTACATCTGTGTTTGCGCAAAACAATAGTGGATCAACCGCCTCTTTTACGATAAAAGGGCAAGTAGTCGACTCTTTATCAAACGAGTCCGTTCCTTATGCCACATTGAGGATTGCGTTAGCTTCCGCTCCGCAAAATCCTGTAAAATTGTTGGCTTGTGATGATGATGGTAAGTTCAATGCAACGATGAACAAACCGGGTAAGTATATTATGACGATGGAGTCGTTAGGCAAACTCCCTGCCCAAAAAGCGTTTACATTGTCGGAAAATAAGAAAGTCCTTGATTTTGGGAAACTGTTCATGCATGACAACACGCAGCAACTGAACGAGGTTACCGTAACAGCCCAAAAGCCGTTGGTCAAGGTCGAAGTAGACAAACTGACTTATAGCCTGGAAGACGACCCGGAGGCAAAGACCAGCAATGCGCTGGAAATGTTCCGTAAGGTCCCGATGGTTACGGTCGACGGTGAAGATAAAATCCAGCTGAAAGGTTCTTCCAATTATAAAATCTATATGAATGGCAAACCTTCAAACCTGTTGAGTGGAGAAAACGCATCCGACGTATTGAAGAGTATGCCGGCAAGTTCGATCAAGAACATCGAGGTAATTACTGACCCCGGATCTAAATATGATGCGGAAGGTGTCGGCGGTATCATTAATATCATTACGACAAAGAATGCTTTGCAAGGATATACGGGTACGGTTCGTGCCAATGCCAGTACGATGGGCAGCTTCGGTGGTGGCGCATACATCTCGATGAAAGCCGGAAAATTTGGTGTTACTGCTAATTATGGTTATAATCATCGTAATTCTCCTTGGAATGATACTTATTCGGTACGGGACGAACAAGAAATGCAATATCAGCAAGGTGAACAGACCTTTACCCGGCCGTCTTCCTTGTTAAATGAACATGGACGGAGCAAAAACAAAGGGCCGTTCCAGTACGGTTATCTGGAAGGCAGTTACGAGATCGATACATTGAACTTGTTGAGTGTTGGGATCAATCTCTTTCGTGGAAATTCCAATAATCTTTCCGAGCTGGAAGCAGACAAGATAAACCGGACGGATTTGATGCCCGATGGAACGCCTTCGCAGATGTATTCCTATAAACGTTATTCAGATTCGGAGGGTACGTTCGGTTCGACGGACGTTAATGTGGATTATCAGCATTCAACCAGTAAGAAAGACGAATTGCTGACTTTGTCGTACCGCTTCAGCCAGTCGCCCAACGACAGTGAGGGAAATTCCCGGTTGGAGAATTTAGTTGGCGACTATGAGGTGGCTTACCGTTATCCGAATAGAAATACGAATGATGCTTCGACAACCGAACATACCGGGCAAGTCGACTATACGACTCCTTTGTTTAAAGACCAGACTTTTGAAGCCGGTGTGAAATATATCAACCGGCAGAGTAAGAGTAATACGGTCGAAGAGGTTTTACGGAATAACGAGTGGGTCGACATTTCGCAAAATAATAGCGACTTCCAGCATACCCAGCATATTTACTCTGCTTACTTAGGTTATCTGATTAAGTTGAATAAGTTTGGATTCAAAGCAGGAGTACGTGGTGAAGGCACAAGCCTGAGTGCGAAGTTCAAGAAGGTTCCGGATGAAAATTTCAGTACAAACTATTTTGATGTCGTACCGAATGCCACATTGACCTATCAGTTGGATATGTCTTCCCAGCTGCGTTTAGGGTATAATATGCGTATCCAGCGTCCGGGAATCTGGTATCTGAATCCGTATTTGAATAATATAGACCCGCAGCGTATTTCTCAGGGTAATCCGAATCTGGAATCGGAAAAGAGTAATAATGTAAACTTGAACTTCAGCAAGTTCGCACAGAAATTCAGCATTAATGCAAGTATAAGCTATACATTCGTCAATAATGCGATTGAAAGATATACGATAATCGCTAACTTCCCGGAATCAAATCCGCTTTCCCAATATAACGGAGCTTCTTATAGCACCTATGGGAATATGGGTAAACGCCAGCAAGTAGGATTATTTTTATATGGAAGCTGGAATCCTGTACCCTTGTTCCGAATCTATATGAATGGCGGATTCGACTATACGAATATCGACAGTAAGAAGGCTTTAGGATTGACAAAGGAAGGTGTAGCCGGACGAATCTTTGCCGGAACACAGTTTAATTTGCCAAAAGATTTCCGCATTAATTTGAATGGTGGTTATTTTAGCCCGTGGATTCAGTTGCAGAGTAAACAGTCTCCTTTCTATTTTGCCGGCTTGAATGTCAGTAAAGATTTCTTGAAGAAAAAGCTTTCTGTTTCACTTGGCGCACAAAACCCGTTCTGGAAAACCATGAAGATGGAATCAACGACGAAGGGTGAAGGTTTCCACGATGTTTCCACAACTTGGCGTCACGCCCGTGAGTTCCGTTTGAGCGTTTCTTACCGTTTCGGTACGATGAAAGGCCAGATTAAGAAAGTTCGTCGCGGTATCAGTAATGACGATACGAAGAGCGGTGAAGGCAATTCAGGTGGTGGAGAACAAGCGATGTAATTTTTAAAACATTATCTGTATCAAAGAACCAGCGGGGTGTCCTCGCTGGTTTTTTTATTTAAAATTGCGGTTTCGGACAAATATACCCATCTAATTAGACAAATAGTGCCGGTATCAATACACGTAAACATTTACTTTTGAGCCATAAATCAAGAATTTTATTGACATGAAACACACGATCTTTAGTCTGATACTTCTTTTTATCAGTACTTCTGTATTTGCAGCTCGTAAGGAAATCCTGCTGAATGAGAACTGGATGTTCCGGTTTTCCCATCAGGTACAGTTTAAAAGCGAAGAACGGGTAAACTTGCCGCATACCTGGAACAGCGGGGATGCCCTTTCCGGAAAACAGGATTACTATCGCGGGATGGGTAACTATACGAAAACGCTTTTTGTAAAACCGGAATGGAAAGGCAAACGTCTTTTCCTGCGTTTCGAAGGGGTCAATACGGTTGCCAACGTCTTTATTAATGATGTCCATATCGGTGAACATCGTGGCGGATATGGCGCATTTGTCTTTGAAATCACGGATAAGGTAAAATATGATGCCGACAACCGGATTCTTGTAAAAGTGAATAACGCGTTGCAGCAGGATATTATGCCGCTGGTCGGCGACTTTAACTTTTATGGGGGTATCTACCGGGATGTAAATCTGATTATTACCGATCCGGTTAATATCTCATTGACAGACTATGCTTCTCCCGGTGTCTATCTGATCCAGAATAAAGTGACAAAGGAACAGGCCGATGTTCGGGCCAAAGTGCTCGTGTCCAACGGTAGCGCGACAGCTCAGCCTGTGCAGGTCGATGTGAAAATCTGGGAAGGCGATAAAATGGTTCAGCAGCAGGATATAAAGGTGACTGTGGATGCCAACGACTGGACAACGACGGGTATGGATCTGACCATCCGGAATCCTCGTTTGTGGAATGGCCGTCAGGATCCGTTTATCTATAAAGCTGAAATTTCTCTCTTGTCCGGCGGAAAGGTAATCGACCGGATTGTCCAGCCATTGGGTTTGCGTTTCTATCACGTGGATGCGGAAAAAGGTTTCTTCCTGAATGGCGAACATCTGAAACTGAAGGGCGTATGCCGCCATCAGGATCGCGCGGAAAGAGGAAATGCTCTTTATAAGATGCATCACGATGAAGACGCAGCTATCATGGCTGAGATGGGAACGAATGCCGTCCGTCTGGCTCACTATCCGCAAGCTACTTATTTTTATGATTTGATGGATAAATACGGTATCGTGACCTGGGCGGAGATACCGCAGATCGGACCGGGCGGATACCAGGACCAGGGCTATATCAACCAACCTTCTTTCCGCGAAAACGGCAAGGAGCAGCTGAAGGAATTGATCCGGCAGCATTATAACCATCCGTCTATCTGTTTCTGGGGATTGTTCAATGAACTGAAAACAATCGGCGATAACCCGACTGAATATATCGAAGAACTGAATGAGCTGGCACATAAGGAAGATCCGACCCGCCTGACTACATCGGCCAGCTTCCTTTCTTATGATGATGCGATCAGTAAAGTGACCGACGTGATTGCCTGGAACCAGTATTTCGGCTGGTATGGCGGTTCACCGTCCGACATGGGAAAATGGTTGGATGCCAACCATAAGGCCCATCCGGAATATAAAATAGCGATCAGTGAATATGGTGCGGGTGCAAGCATCTATCACCAGCAGGACTCTGTAAAGAGGGGCATTGCAGCCGGTTGGTGGCATCCGGAAAACTACCAGACTTATTATCATATCGGAAACTGGAAGGCTTTGGCCGAACGTCCGTTTGTCTGGGGATCTTTCATCTGGAACCTGTTTGATTTTGGTGCGGCCCATCGTACGGAAGGCGATCGTCCCGGAATCAATGATAAGGGATTAGTCACTTTCGACCGTAAAGTGAAAAAGGATGCTTTCTATTTCTATAAAGCGAACTGGAATAAGGAGGACGCGTTTGTCTATATTACCAACCGCCGCCATCGCGACCGCTCTCTGGCTGTAACGGATATTATGATTTTCTCCAATCAGCCGGAAGTCGAGTTGTTTGTAAACGGAAAAAGTATTGGCAAACAAAAACCGGATGATTATGCAACATTCGAATGGAAAGGCGTCAACCTGCAGGAAGGCGTCAACATCATAGAAGCGCGTTCAACACAAAAGAAGAACAGCGTAAGCGATCAAGTAACCTGGACCGTAAAATAATAATAGTTAGAATTTGGGAAGAGGATGCTTTTGGCATCCTCTTTTTTTGTCCTCCTAATAAGGAATCAGGTCATTCAGTATCTTTTCTCTATACCATGGATCGTCCGCTTCTTTCAAAAGGGGAACTATCAGCCGGCTTAATTCTGCTACGGTTTCTTTATTTTCCTGCCAGGGAAGGTTGTGCATCTGATACGGATCTTTTTCGTCATCAAACAACTGGACTTCTTTTAGCTCTTTTGTTTGACGGTCAATCGTGAGAGACATCGTGTACCGGTGTGTCTTGATCCCTCTGGCAACCGGGAAGTAAGAAATGACTTTTCCGTCAGCATCTTTATCTCCATCTACATTTTTAATATACAAGGCACCTTCTCGCAATGGAACGGACAGGTCCTCCCCTGTAAAACGTCCTGCGTAGTTCCGCCCTTCCACCTCTGCCGGAATTTGTTTTGCCAGGCCGCAAAGCCCGAGGATAGTCGGCATAATATCGGGAGAGGACAGCAGGAGTTCGCTTTCGATCCGAGGCGTAACTTTCCCCTGAAAACGAACCATGAACGGAACATTCATGCTTTCTGCATAAGGAGAATTTTTCGGATCGTCCGTATTCTGGCTGCACATCGTTTCTCCGTGATCGGAAGAGAAGATGACAATCGTATTTTCATCTAATCCCTGCTTTTTGAGTTCTTCCAATATGCGTCCGAAAGCACGGTCCACACCTGTAACCGAAGCGAAATAATAACGGACGGAGGGTGCTTTTTTCATTTCCCGGTTGGCGTTCGGCCGGATCAGCAGACTGTCTAAAGGCTGGTCTTTATACAAGTTATAGTCTTCTTCCATGCAATCTTCCAATGACGCATACGGACTATGGGGAGGATTGAAGCTGACCATCATAAAGAACGGCTTTTTAGGGTCCCTGACATTTCCTTCATTCCGGAGGTATGCGATCGCTTTGTCCGCCTCGTGCTGGGGCGACCATTCGTTGATCTCATGCTTTACGCCCTCGGTATCCCAATAGTGCGGGTGTTTATGTACATCGTATGTCCCGTACGAATACCAATAGTCGAAGCCGTGTCGCCGTTCTGCCGGTGTATAAGCATCCCATGCCGGGACGCGGTCTTCTACAAATTTTCCGGGACGTTCCGGGTCATTAGGTGTCGGACAGTCAACATGCAGTTTACCGATATAGGCGCAACTATACCCCGCTTGTCTAAACACATCGCCGATGCAGGTTGCATCTTCGCGCAAGGAACTGATCGGCCGGTTGGAATTGCAGTTTAACGGCACACCGCTATGCTCCGGGTACATACCCGTCAACAAGATTCCCCGGTGAGGGCTGCTAAGCGGGCAATTACTCATTGCCGAAGTGAGCACGACCGCTTCTCTGGCAAACCTGTTCAGGTTGGGCGTGTGCACCGGGTCTCCCTCAAAATTCACCGCTTCCCTGAATCCCGTCTCCCGCCAGAACCCCATCGCATGGTTACGCATCTGGTCGGGGAAGATGTAGATGACGTTGGGAGCTGTTGATACTCCTGTTGATGCTGGAGAGTTGCATCCTGTAAGAAATAGTCCCAGTAGGTAGCAGGAATAGATATTTGTTTTCATGTGTTTATCAAAGAAGATATTCATAAGCGCTAATGATGATTTGTTTGGATAATTTGCCGGGAAGATATGAAATAAAAAAGGACGGACATGTTTTGTCCGTCCTTTTATAAAATATGGTTTTTTACCAACCTGGATTTTGATTCGTTTTTAAAGCGTCATTCTTACTTGTTTCGGAATAAGGAATCGGCCATAAATAATCACGTTCTCTAATAACCCGGTCGTAGTATTTTTTACCAGTGCAGCCTTTTACGGGGCCTGCAACTGTTTCCAATAATCCCCAACGGCGCAGGTCGCTGAAACTATGTCCTTCTGCTGCTAACTCGACTTCACGTTCGTGCTTGATACGCTTGAATACTTCGTCTTTTGAATTTGCTTGCAGATAAGATGGACCACTATTAATGCCCGGCATTCCGACACGAGCACGAATCTGATTAATCAGTTCGACAGCCTTAGGCTGGTTATCCATCTCATTGTAGCATTCTGCTAACATCAATAATACATCTGCATAACGGATAAGCGGGAAATTGATAGGAGTATCTGCTCTATTGTTAATAGCACCATCCATATCATATTCGGCTACAAATTTTCTCCACAAGTAACATTCATAGTTACCGTTTGCACGAATAAATCCATTTGCTTCCTGTGCCATACCTGCGTTAGCAATTACATACTCACTATCTTTTTTCTTGTTTGAATACCAGCCTTTATATTCAGAGAACGGAAGAATGATTGTAACTTCCATACGTGGGTCACGTTTTCCATACATCTCCATTACTTTTTCTCTGTCTTTCGGGTAAGCAATAACTTTTGTTTTGTCATCGGAAAGTGTTGTCCGGAATGTAGCATCTTTGATTTTGTCGTCAGTAGTGAAGCCAGGGATTACTTCTTCCCAGTCAAAAGGACGCCCGTCAGCCCATTCGTAAGAATCAACAAAGTCTGTAGATGCCATGACGTTATTCCAGCAACTTCCGTAAGAAGAGCGGCTGCCCATATAGAATGTCATAGGCATACCATAATCGGTTCCGACACCTCCCATGTTTTGGATTGCAAAAATCATTTCAGAGCTTTCGTCTCCTCCGGGTTTGAAAAGGTTCTCGTAGCTTGAATACAGCGCGTATTGGCCACTGCCGATTACATTTTCGAAGCATGTTGCAGCTTCTGTATATTTTTTTGCATATAAAAGGACTTTACCTTTTAATGCCATTGCTGCACCGGATGTGGCGCGTCCTTTATAAGATGCATCCCAATTAGCAGGTAAAGAAGAGATCGCTGTATCCAGATCTTTTAGAATGAATTCACGAGTGTCTTCAGCAGAACTTCTTGGCTTCATCATATTTGAGAAGTCTTCTGCGACAATTGTTGTTTCGTCGTACAAAGGCACTCCACCGTAGATGTCAAGTAGGCTGAAATAGAATAATGCGCGCATAAAACGGGCTTCACCTGCATATTGCGTTTTCAGTTCTTCGCTGATCTCACAATTTCCTATATTTTGCAAAATGATATTGGCACGGCTGATACCTTCATAGGTGTGTTTCCATTTATTGGTCACTTGTCCGTTGTCTGTGGCATAAGTCCCACGTGCAATTTGTGGAAATGAAGGATTGTCGTATCCCATACCGACAGAGCCTAAGCAATCGAAACCAAATTGGATACCGAAGACATTCTCTCTCTGCATGACATTATAGACAGCCATCATTGCCTGGTCTGCGTGATCTTGTGTCTTAAAGAATGTGCCAGAACTTAATTGGTCTGTCGGGTACCGATCCAGATCATAGCATCCACTCAGCAGTAAGAGTGATGCTGCACATGATAAAAATAATTTATACTTGTTCATAATTCTTGTTCATTTAAAAGGTCACATTAATACCTAATACCGCTTCTTTCATTGACGGATATTTCATACCACTGATTTCAGGGTCAAAACCTCTGTAATTAGTGAAGGTGAAGAAGTTCTCCAAACTACCATAGATACGAATACGTTCAATCTGGATTTTACTCATCCATGCTTTAGGTAATGAATATCCCAATTGTATGTTCCGGATTTTCAAATAGGCTTTGTTTTCCAAATAGAAATCACTCTTCTGTGTATTGACTGTTGCCGATTGATTGAATAACAAACGTGGATAAGTAGCATCCGTACGACCTTCGTACCATCTTCCATCTGCAACTTCCTTATTGATCTGGTAACCGTAGCGTACGATAGGAGCATTGTAGTTATCCCCCATCCAGTATTCTTTTACACCGGCGACACCTTGAAATAATACCGATAAGTCGATGCCTTTGTATTCGGCAGTCAGATTCAAGCCGAACTGGAATTTAGGGTTAGGTCCGTCGCTGACAATTTTTTTATCTTCATTATCGATGATACCGTTACCGTCAAGGTCTTTGTAGAGTAAATCACCTTTTTGCGGTGTTCCGAATGCTGCGAATGGATTCACTTTTTTACCATCTACGACAGGAGCATTATCTATCATGTCCTGAACAATTTTCATGTCTTCATCTGTCTGAAGGATACGGTCTACACACAATAAATATTGTGAATTGATCGAATGTCCTTCCCAAATTAAATTGGCACCGTCCAAAGTCCAGTCACCTGGCTTGGATCCCTTGAATTTGTTGACTTTGTTTTTGACATAAGTGAAGTTGCCGTTAACACCATAAGAGAAATCTCCTACTTTATCCTGCCAGCCCAAAGTCATTTCAAAACCTTGATTTGTAACTGTTGCGCTATTTTGTTTAGGAATGCTTGCCGTTCCATGAACATCGGGTGAAGGCAGATTGATCAAAATATCTGTTGTCCGTTTGTTGAAATAATCTAATGTACCGGTCAGTCGGTTGTTCATGACGCCGAAGTCAAGGCCGATGTTTGCCATATGGGTGGATTCCCAAGTTAAATTCGGGTTGGCTATGGCCGCTTGTGCCAGACCCAAAACCAGAGCATTATTTAATACATAGTTGAATGCACCGTCATCATTCTTGTTGGCATAAGTAGCAATCGCATCATAGTTACCTACTGCATTATTCCCTAATGAACCGTAAGATGCGCGAACCTTAAAATTGCTTAAACCTTTGCTTACCCAATCTTCCATGAATGCTTCCTGATCCATACGCCAAGCGGCAGAGAAAGATGGGAAATAACCCCAGCGATTGTTTGATAAGAAACGGGAAGAGGCATCTGCACGCAGATTTAATTCAAGTAAATACTTGTTGTCCCAATCTAAATTCACACGGCCGAAGAAAGAACGCATAGCCCATTCCGTACTGGAACCGCTGGCCGTTGCATCGCCAATGGCAGCGTTGATAACATTTAGGCTCAAGTCGATCATATCATATTTTGTAGCAGAGAAATTGCGGCTACGATACATTTCTTGGCTACCACCGACCATTGCATTTAAGCCCAGCCGATCATTCAATAAGCGTTTTTCATAGCGCAAAACAACGTCACCGAAGAAACGTTCAACTTTACCGTCGTAATTCATGATATTCGTTTTACCCCGGTTTGTCCAGCCAATCGTTTCATCACGGAAATTCCATTGATCAATAAATATTGGTTTTTTTTCGCGCTGTTCATCAACAAATTCATAGGAGTAAGAAGCTGTTGCGGAGAAACCTTCAAAAGGCTTGATTGTTCCGACAAAGCGTGAGCGCATATTGGTTTTACGGATATTACCGGCTACACGATTCAGACGTGCCAACGGGTTATTGTTTGCGGCTTGTGAATCGTCTTCTCCATTATTCATTGCTCCATATCGCCCGTCTGGTGCCCGGAATACCATACCGGGAGTCGTTGCAGAGGCGAAGGTGAATACATCGTCAACAGCGGTATCTTTTTTATCATTTGCCGTATATTTGGCAGCTGGATCCATATTTGAAACATATCCACTGACTTGTGCTCCCAAATTTAACCAGGGTCTGATGTCTGCCGAAACATTTACGCGTCCGTTGTATTTCTCAAAACCGGTATTTTCCATAACACCCGGATTATTTGAGTAGCCAAATGAAGAATAGAATCGGATTTTTTCACTACCTCCACTCATGGATATGACATGATTTGTGGCAGTGGCTGGGCGGAACGTTTCTTCGATCCAGTTGGTATTCGGGTATTTTAGCGGATCGTTACCGTTACGCCATTCGTCAATGACTGGTTGACTGAAGGGAGCTTTCTGATTTGCATTCAGATAACCTTCATTTACCAACTCCATGTAATCAGCATAATTAGAGACAGGAGTTACTGTGTTACGGATTGATTCGAAAGATACATATCCGTTATATTCGAGCTTTATAGAGCCTGCTTTACCTTGCTTTGTCGTAATTAAGATAACACCGTTGGCGGCACGAGAACCGTAAATAGAAGCAGATGCCGCATCTTTCAATACAGACATAGATTCAATATCCTGAGGATTGACAGTGTTAATACCTGCTTCAACTCCATCAATGATTATTAAAGGAGAAGAGTCATTTAAAGTACCTTGACCACGAACTTTGATTGAAGCATTATCATTACCCGGCTGGTTACTAGAGGAAGCAACTTGTACGCCGGCAGCCAAACCTGCTAAAGCATGAGATACGTTGGTGATAGGGCGGCTTTCTGCTAATTCACTGACATTAATAGATGATACAGATCCGGAAAGGTTCACCTTTTTCTGCGTACCATAACCTACAACTACCACTTCTTCCAAAGCCTGTGAGTCTTCGACCAGCTTAATGTTGAATGAGGACTGATTGTTTACGGGGATTTCCTGATCCTTGTAACCAATATAAGAAACAACAAGAATCGAATTGGAAGATACTTCCAATGTGAAATTACCGTCCATATCGGTAATCGTACCATTAGTTGTCCCTTTTTCTACTACATTGGCACCGGCGATGGGACCCAGTGCATCTTCAATTACACCCTTAATACTGTGTTTTGCTTGTTGCGGAGAAGCAACGATCGGAGTAGGTTCTACAGAACCTAATGTACCGATAGATGGATTTGCAGATGCCATCCCGATAGATGCCAGAAACATTGAAGCTCCTAAGAACATCGCTCTCGATACATAAAAGCGTTTAAAATCTTTTGTCATAATAACACCAGATTGATTAATAAATTGATAATAATTCACGTTTCTCTGAATTGGCACTTTGTGTTTTTCATAAATTGTGTCTTTCACAAAAGTGTTTTTTGTTCATAGTCCTTCAGGAACTACGATCAGAACACTGCAAATGTAGATGTTAATAATGTGCAGGAATGTATAAATTTATCCATTTGATATGCACTTATTATCCAGTATTGAGTTTTTAGCATAAATATAAACAGTTGTATTACATTACTTTATGTGTATATTATTTTATACAACATACTATGGCGTTTAAAATAAAAAAGCTTCGTTTAGATTTCAAACAAAAAAAGCTTGGAGAGACAGTTGAAGAATTATGATTTACTTTTCTAAATCTTTCTAAGTAAAATAAACTTTCTCTTATTCTCTTTTTTATAAAAGAGGATTTATATTTTTTAATTGATGCGCATTCATTCGATCTATATATATTTCAAATGGTAGACTGACTCCGTAGAAACTTTCTATGAATTGACAAATCGCTATTATATTCGTGGTACGACACTCAAAATGATAGGTAAAAAATACAACTCGCGTAAGTAATGATCTTTTCTGCGGTACTAATATGGATTATCGGCAATAGTAGTCTCATTTTGATAGTTAGCAGGTAGACTATAAAAACTATCTATTAGTCCTTTTTGGGAGCTGATGATTTTTTCTGAATAGCCGTAGTTCCTGAAGGACTCTGATTCGGAATGCACTTTTGTGAAAAACACTTTTAATGAAAAACGCAAAGTGATAAATAGTGAAAGTGAATTATTAATTTATTAAATCAATCTGGTGTTATTATGACAAAAGATTTTAAACGCTTTTATGTATCGAGAGCGATGTTTTTAGGAGCATCCATGTTCTTGGCTTCTATTGGAATGGCATCTGCTAATCCGTCAGTCGATGCATTAGGTTCTGTAGAACCTGCACCTGTTGTAGCTTCGCCACAACAGGCTAAATACACTATTAAGGGTGTGGTTGAAGATGCACTTGGCCCTATCGCTGGTGCCAATGTTGTAGAAAAGGGAACTACTAATGGTACGATTACCGATATGGATGGTAATTTTACGTTAGAAGTTGCTTCTAATGCTATTTTAGTTGTTTCCTATATCGGATATCAAAATCAAGAGGTGCCGGTTAATGGAAAGAAAGATTTTAAGATCAGCTTGAAAGAGGATTCTCAGGCATTGGAAGAGGTTGTGGTTGTCGGTTATGGAACGCAGAAGAAAGTAAACCTGACCGGTTCTGTCTCTTCTGTTGACTTTGAAGAACAAGCCTTGTCTCGTCCTATTACGAATGTATCCAATGCGTTGGCCGGTATCAGTGCCGGTGTGCAGGTTATGCAGAATTCCGGTCAGCCGGGTAGTGACGGTTCTACAATCCGTATTCGTGGTATCGGAACTTTGAATAACCAGGAACCTTTAGTTTTGATCGACGGTGTGGAAGGTTCGATGGACTTGGTTAACCCGCAGGATATTGAGAATATCTCTGTATTGAAAGATGCTGCCGCATCTTCTATTTACGGTTCCCGTGCTGCCAATGGTGTAATCTTGATTACAACAAAAAAGGGAAAAGCCGGAAAGTTGTCAGTGGCTTATACGGGTCGTGTTTCTTATGCGCAACCGACTAATTTGATCGATCAGATTACGGATTATGCCGATTATATGACATGGCTTAATGAATCATTCGAGAATATCGGTCAGCCGAATCACTTCTCACAGAGCACAATTGATCTTTGGCGTGAAAAATCAAAAGATCCGAATGGCTTGAATGAAAATGGCGTACCTAATTATGTCGCTTATCCGAATACGAACTGGCAGGACTATTTGTTCGGACATGGTTTGATTAACGACCATAATGTGTCCGTAAACGGCGGTTCCGATAAAATCCGTGTTTTGATGTCTGCCGGTTATCTGGATAACCCCGGGCTTGTTGAAAATACAGGTATTCAAAAATACTCTTTACGTGCAAATATTGAAGCCGATATTACGAAATGGTTAAAAGTCGGAACCCGTACATTTGCTTCCCAAGAAGATAAAGACGCGGGAAACTTTGATAATGCGAACAACTATCTGCGCCAGACGACACCGGGACTTTATCCGGAATGGAACGGTTCATACGGATATCCGGAAGCTCCTGAAGAAAGTGCAACGGCTAACAGTATCGGTGCATTCTTGAACGGACAGGACGGAAAGAAACAGAAGACGAACTTTAATACGACTTTGTATTCTACAATCACTCCGTTAAAGGGCTTGTCATGGGATTTCAGCTTGAACTACAAACGTTACTGGGAAGATAACCAAACTTGGACAAATCCTTTGGAGAAAGTGCGGTTTAGCGATGGTAAGGTTATGTCACCGGCTACGGAACCTTCTGAAATGACTACTTATTTCTATAACCGTTCGGATTATAGTTATACGTTGCAAAATATCATACGTTATAATACGACAATCAACAAAGATCATGATTTAGGTGGTTTGGTCGGTTATGAAGAATATTATTATAAACGTGAATCCCGCAGTGCAACGAAAAAAGGATTGATCGATTCAAGTATCCATACACCCGGGTCGGCTACCGAAATGGTTAGCATCGGAGGTGGAGCTTTTGACCGTGCCCGTCGTTCTTTCTTTGCGCGTGTGAACTATGCTTACAAATCTAAGTATTTGTTTGAGGCTAATATTCGCCATGACGGAGACGCCCGTTACCATGCCGATTATCGTTGGGGTAATTTCCCGTCGTTCTCAGGTGCTTGGCGTGTTTCGGAAGAAGCGTTTATGGAAAATACCAAAAACTGGTTGGATAACTTGAAACTGCGTGTTTCTTACGGTTCTGTAGGTAATAACGGTGGAGACGATGCTACTCTTATCAGCGAATATGAATATCAGTCGACTTATGGAAGTTCCATGTATCCGTTAGGAGGAAAGCTTACTTCCGGTCTGGCTTCGACTTCAATTGCCAACTCATTACTGTCTTGGGAGACTTCTACCATGACCAACGTCGGTATCGACTTGAACGCTTTGAATAATCGCTTGTCTTTCACGATGGATGCATTTGTGAAGAACACGACCGGTATTTTGTTCAAGCCGTCTATCTATCTGACTGCCGGAGATAAATCGGCACCTCGTAAGAATATTGCAGAAATGCGTACGAAGGGTGTTGAATTTACATTGGGCTGGAAAGACCAGATTGAAGATTTCAGCTATTCGGTTAGTGGTAACTTCTCTTATACGCCGAATAAGATCCGTGCATATAAAGGGGAATTTAAGAGCTATTATGACGAAGATGGAAATTGGGTAAGTAACATCGGTGATGTGGCTTCCAGTACTTCGGCTGTAGACCCGATCGTACAGGGTTATAGTGCAAAAGAATTTTACCTGCGCAATCCGTATAAAGGTTCCGGTAAGGGATATGCTGCCGACGGAGTGAATGGTGGTCCTGTTGACGGTATGATCCGGACTGAATCTGATATGGAGTGGTTGAAATCTATGATCGATGCCGGATATACATTTATGCCGAATAAAACTGTGGGTAAAGATAAAATCTGGTACGGTGATTATGTTTATGCCGATGCCAACGGAGACGGAATTTATGGCGGTTCTGACGATAAAGAATTCCAGGGATTCTCGAAGGACCCGAGATACAACTTCGGTTTGCAGTTCTCGGCCATGTGGAAAGGTTTTGACTTTTCTATGAACTGGGCAGGTGCAGCCGGCTTCAAATTGTATTGGGGATCTGCAACCGGATATAACTCTCCGACGACACGTGTCGGTGTTGCTTTGGGAACGGATATTGCTAATAACCACTATTTCTTTGATCCTGAAAATACTTCTGATGCGCGTACAAACATTAATGCGAAATACGGACGTTTGGTAAACGGAGAAAACGGTTTCCAAAATACAGAGGCTACTTCTTTGTATTTGTTCAATGCAAATTATCTGAAACTTAAAAACTTGACTTTCGGATATACATTGCCGGCTCCTGTTGCCAAGAAGATTTTTACAGACAACCTGCGTGTATATGTCTCTATTGAAAATGTATTCAATATTACAAAATATCCGGGACAAGATCCGGAATTAGGTGCAACACCTGCATATACTTCATTGAGACAATTTGCATTTGGTGCTAATATTTCATTTTAAAGGAGGATAGATAGTTATGAAATTAGTTAAGAATATTTTGTTATTGTGTGCATCTGTTTCGGTTCTGACTGGATGCCGTGGAGATTTGATGGATTTATCTCCTTATGATTCTATTGCTTCCGGTAATATGTGGACAACTGAAAACCTTGCGGATATGGGGGTTGTCGGTATCTATAGCATGTTACAGTACAGCAATGTGGCTGCCGACCTGTATAAGTTTGACTGTTATGGGGTTTCTGCCGATTGCCGTGATAGAGATTATGCGCTGACAATCGGTTCGGTGACAACCGGGGACGGTCAGTTCTCTGGATACTGGAGAACCAATTATGAAGGTGTCAGCCGTACAAACGACGCGATCAAGAACTTGCCGAATGCTCCGTTGAGCGAAGCAAAACTGGCTCGTCTGATGGCGGAAGCTAAGTTTATGCGTGGCTTTTTCTATTATAGATTGAATTCAATGTTTAAAGGTGTTCCTTTATATCTGGAGCCGGCTGAACTGGATGAACTGGTAAAAGGCCGTGATACGGAAGAAGCTGTATGGAACCAGGTTATTACTGACTTGACCGATGCGATCAACACAAGTGAACTGCCTGATAAATATGCTAAAGGAGATGCTTCATATGGTCGTGCCACTAAAGGCGCTGCTTATGCATTGCGCGGGAAAGCTTATATGTGGATGAATGAATGGGCAAAGGCCGAAGCTGATTTCCGTAAAGTCGGAGAATTGGGTTATGGTCTGTTCCAGGGCGATTACAAGCAAATGTTCAAAGAAGCGAATGAGCAAAGCGACGAGATGATTTTCTCTATGCAATGTGTTGGAGAGTCCGGTTATGGAAATGATTTCTCTTTCCGTTATGGTACTCGTAGTTCGTTTGGCTCTTGCTGGAATACTTATCTTGTCAATACTGATTTTGTCGAATCGTATGAATGTGCGGATGGCAAACCTTTCAACTGGAATGATTTCATTCCGGGATACAATGAAATGGATCCGGCTAAACGTGCTGTTTATTTCTTGCGTGATGGTTTGACAGAAGATGAAATAGCCAAGATGGCAGATGATGGTGCTGATATGTCTAAGTATTTGCCGACAGGTAATGAAGCCCGTATCCTGAGTGTTTATGCAAGCCGTGATCCGCGTTTGACAGCTACCGTTATTACTCCGTATTCTCAATATTTCGGTGCTAACGGAGCAACAGACTACACTTATACATTGCGTTGGCCGTACAGAGGATATGATACGGCAGATCCATTTGACTTGAAGACTGATACAAATAACCGCTTCTACTATTTGTTCCGTAAATTTGTAGCTGAAGGAGCAAATGAGATTCCTAACCGTACTTATTCTCCGATCGATATTCCAATTATCCGCTATGCAGATGTTGCGCTTTCTTTGGCTGAATGTTTGAACGAACAGGGAAAAACGGATGAAGCTGTGGAATGGGTTAATAAAGTACGTGCACGTGCAGGCGCCGCTCTTTTGAATAGTAACACCTATACACAGGTTACAGGCCAGGATAATATGCGTGAACGTATCCGCAACGAGCGTCGTTGGGAGTTTGCCGGCGAAGGTGTGAACTTCTTCGACGAAATGCGCTGGAAAACATTGCACGAAAGCAAATACTTCAGCGGTGCAGGTCTGAAGCAAATCTGGGGTACAATCCAGTACACTTATACTTGGGGAGGCGATAACTTGTATAAATGGGCTATTCCTAAATCTGAAATTCAGATGAATGAAAATCTGAAACAAAATGATGGTTGGATAGATTAACCGGATAGGTATTAGAATTTCAACATATGTATTTGTAAGGCTTTGGTTGAAGTCGTGAGACCGGAACCAAAGCCTTTTTTCTTATTGAGGGAACTCCTTAAATTTCTGTATTTGGACAATTTGTGCACATGAAATGGATGAATGTGTTCGTCTCTCATTACTGGTACACATAATTTTGTGATATTGAAAAATAATACCTATGAGAACACAACGATTATTTATGCTTATGTGCCTGTTGCTTTGGGCAACCACACATCTTTATGCTTACGAAGAACGCAATTTATTACAGAAGGAGGCAGACCTTGAAAAGGTGAAGTCTGCTTTGGTGATGGATCAGAAATGGGTTTCCTATCCTGATTATTCCGACCGGGCCGGTTGGGATCAGTTTTTAGGCGAATATAAAGATGATTATATAAGGAAAGGAGAAGCTTTTCTGAATTATGAATGGAAGGTGGTGAAAGCGACCGATTATCTGGAATTCGGACGAAGCGGCGACCGTGACATTATGCAGAATCCGTTCAATAAGAATAATTCGGCGATTGGTGCATTGTTTATGGCGGAGATGGCAGAAGGAAAAGGACGTTTTATCGATCAGATTATCAACGGCGTTTTTGCTTCTTGCGAAATGACTACGTGGGCATTGTCCGCTCATTTGGGTTTGCAGGAGATCGGCGGTTGTTTTCCTAACTATAAAGAACATGTAATAGACCTTGGTTCAGGAAACTTAGCTTCCCAATTGTCATGGATCTATTATTTCCTCAAACCATCCTTTGATAAGGTGAATCCTCTGATTTCGGATAGACTGCGGCATGAATTGCAGGTCCGTATATTGGATACGTATATGAATGAAGATCATTTTTGGTGGATGGCTTTCCACTTGAAACCGGGTGGCTTGGTGAACAATTGGAATCCCTGGTGCAACTTCAATGTGCTGCAATGTTTTTTCCTGCTTGAAAATGACCGGGACAAACTGGCCAAGGCTGTTTACCGGACAATGACATCCGTAGACCATTTTATCAACTATACGCATCAAGACGGTGCTTGTGAAGAAGGACCGTCCTATTGGGGGCATGCTGCCGGAAAAATGTATGATTACCTGCAGATGCTTTATGATGGGACCGGTGGTAAAATATCTGTATTCGATCAGCCTATTGTAAAGAATATGGGTGAATATATAGCCCGTTCCTATGTCGGCAACGGTTGGGTTGTGAATTTTGCGGATGCTTCGGCTAAAGGTGGCGGTGATGCCGATCTTATTTTCCGTTATGGGAAAGCGACCGGAAGTTCGGTTATGATGAGTTATGCCGCTTATCTCAAGAGTTTGTCCGCTAAAAAGGCTGTTCCGGGTGGAGACCCTTTCCGGCTTTTTCAGACCCTGTTGTATCGTAAAGAGATGGATGGGGTGGATGGCGGTTATAAAGTTCCGGTCTACTCTTGGTATCCGGAGACCGAGTTTTGCTATATGACAAACAAAAAAGGCTTTTTCGTGGCAACGAAAGGCGGATATAATAACGAAAGCCATAACCATAATGATGCAGGAACCTTCTCCCTTTACTTGAATACTACGCCAATTATCATAGACGCCGGTGTGGGAACATATACGCGCCAGACATTCAGTCCCGAACGTTATACGATTTGGACGATGCAGAGTAATTATCATAATCTGCCGATGATCAATGGAGTTCCCCAACAGTTTGGTTCTCAATATAAAGCAGAAGACGTCCGTTTCGATCCGAAACGGATGTCATTCTCTGCTGATCTTGCGGCTGCTTATCCGGAAGACGCCCATGTCTCGAAATGGGTGCGTTCTTATAAGCTCGACCAGAATGCCTTGAAGATCGGAGATTCGTTTACGTTGAAGAAGGCGGAAAAGCCCAATCAGGTTAATTTCCTGACTTGGGGGAAAGTGGATATCTCTGTTCCGGGAGCCGTGACGATCGAAGTGAATAATGAAAAGGTACGTCTGGCATATGACAAGAATACATTTGAGCCGGCTATTGAAACGATAAAATTGGTAGATCCCCGTCTGTCGAATGTCTGGGGTGAAGAAATCTACCGGGTGTCGTTGAATGCTAAAAAGCAGCCGCTTTCCGGTTCTTATACTTATACGATAACAACAATAAAATAATAGAATCATGATGAAAAATTTGATTGCATTTGCTTTTTCGGCATTCCTGCTATCTTGCGGCGGTGCCCCTAAAACAGAAGAAAAGAGCTTTATCGACGAGAATATCGATTTTGCCCGTGCTCAAATAGGCAAGGAGATAGACGTGATCGAGGCGAGTGGGAAATGTTTGAATCCTGTGACTCTGAAGTCGGACAGTTCCGTTTATTATTGCGGGTATGCCGATTGGCGGAGTGGTTTCTTTCCCGGATCAGTCTGGTATTTGTATGAATTGACCGGTGATGACAGCCTGCTGCCTTTGGCTGCCAAATATACGGATGCGATCGAGGAAGCGAAGAATCTGACTTGGCATCATGATATCGGGTTTATTATAAATTGCAGTTTCGGAAACGGTCTGCGTCTGGCGGGAACTCCTGCTTATAAGGATGTGATGGTACAGGCAGCGAAATCTTTGTCTACCCGTTTTCGTCCGGCTGCCGGAATTATCCAGTCTTGGGACGTGGTACGCGGATGGCAGTCCGAGCGCGGTTGGGAATGTCCGGTTATCATCGATAATATGATGAACCTGGAATTAATGTTCGAGGCAACCCGTCTTTCCGGCGACTCTTCTTTCTACAAAATCGCTGTGTCTCATGCCGACCGTACCTTGCAGGAACATTTCCGTCCGGACGGCAGTTGCTACCATGTAATCGATTATAGCATTAAGGATGGAGCGGTGCGCCATCGCCAGACGGCACAGGGATACGCCGACGAATCTATCTGGAGCCGCGGACAGGCTTGGGCGATTTATGGTTATACGGTATGCTATCGTGAAACCAAAGACCGCAAATATCTGGATCAGGCTTTGAAGACATTCAATATGATGAAGAATCTGAAAAACTTGCCGGAAGACCTGATTCCTTATTGGGATATGGATGCTCCGAACATTCCGAACGAACCCCGCGATGCTTCGACTGCTTCTTGTATCGCTTCCGCCCTTTATGAAATCAGTACGATGGATGTGCCCGATGCTGCCGGCTATAAAGCGTATGCCGACAAGCTTATGGCCTCTCTTTCTTCTCCTGCTTACCGGGCTGCCTTAGGAACAAACGGAAACTTTCTGCTGATGCATTCTGTAGGTAGCATCCCTCACAATTCTGAAATCGACGTTCCGCTGAACTATGCCGATTACTATTACCTGGAAGCCTTGAAACGAAAACGGGACATTGAAAAGGGTAATTTATAAATAATATCCGTAACTTTGCCTATACTTGGATTTACGGGATATTACTTAATAGAAATAGTATGAAAATAGGAAAATTGATTTTTGCATTGGCATTTCTTATGTTGTTTGCCGATGCTTCGATGGCTGCAAAGTGGAAAGCCAAACATGTAGTGCTGATCGGTCTGGATGGCTGGGGCGCTTATAGTGTGAATAAGGCTGATATGCCGAATGTGAAAAAACTGATGGCCGACGGGTCTTATACATTGAAAAAACGTTCTGTATTGCCGTCTTCCAGTGCGGTAAACTGGGCTTCCATGTATATGGGCGCAGGGCCTGAACTGCACGGTTATACGGAATGGGGGTCGCAGACTCCGGAATTGCCTTCCCGTGTTCTGGACGAAGACGGTATCTTCCCGACTGTGTTCGGCTTGCTTCGCCGGTCAGATCCGAAAGCTGAAATCGGTTGTATCTGTGAATGGGCTGGAATCCGCTATGTGTGCGATACGCTGGCGCTGAACTATGACAAGCACGTCACGGAGAAACCGCAAAGTCCGGCTACTACAAAATATGCAGTCGAATATATTAAGCAATCTCGTCCGAACCTGGTGAATATCGTGTTTGACGAGCCGGATCATACCGGACATTCTGCCGGACACGACACGCCGGAATACTATGCGAAACTGAAGGAATTGGACGGCTATATCGGACAGATCGTCGAAGCTGTCAAAGAAGCAGGCATGCTGGATGAAACCATCTTTATCGTTACAGCCGATCATGGCGGTATCAAAAAAGGACATGGTGGCAAGACGATGGAAGAAATGGAAACAGCCTTTATTATTTCCGGTAAGGGAATTAAGAAAGGCTATGAATTCCAGGAAAGCATGATGCAGTTCGACTGTGCGTCCACTATCGCCTATATCTTCGGCCTGAAGCAACCGCAGGTTTGGATCGGCCGTCCGATGATTCAGGTGTTCAAGTAGGAGATTCTGTCTTCTTCCGGTATTCTGCCGGGGTTATCTCGAACTGGGCTTTGAAACAGCGCGTAAAATAGCGCGGAGAACCGAAGCCCAATTGATCGGAAATATCAGCAATTTGTAAATCCGGGCTGTTGACCAACATGGTGGCAGCCCGTTTTAGTTTGCAGTTGAGGACAAAATCGTTAGGGGTCATTCCTGTCAACGCTTTGAACTTGGCATACAAGGAGCTTCGGCTGAGTCCTAATTCACGTGCCATCATATTCATGTCGAAGTCGATATTATCCAGATTCTTTTCAATAATCGAATTGACTGTATCCAGGAACTTCTGGTCTATCGGGTTGCTTGCTAACGATTGTGCATCGAAGTCTTTCTGCTGGCTGAATTTCTTTTGCAAGATGATGCGGTTGCGCACCAGGTTGTTACAGCGTGCTTGCAGGACTTTTGCATTGAACGGTTTGTTGATATAGTCGTCGGCACCCCGTTGCAGGCCTTCTATGCTTTGCTCGGCCGAGGTGAGGGCTGTGAGCAGGACAACCGGAATGTGGCATACGTCGAAATCGTTTTTTATCTTCATGCACATTTCCGTACCCGACATCTCCGGCATCATGACATCACTGACAATGATATCCGGTCTTTCTTCACGCGCCTTTTCCAGTCCTTCTTTCCCGTTGCGGGCCAATATGACACGATAGGTTGGCGAGAACAGGGAATTGAGGATTTGAAGTAATTCCTCGTTGTCTTCCACCAACAGAATGCTGCGGGGCGAGTCGTCTCCTTCTATTATCAGCATATCTTTCTGATCGGTATCGGTGAACTCTTCCATATGGTCTGTGAACGCGACCGTATCGGGAACGAGGCTGTCTTGCTGGTCTTCCAGTTTTTCCTGTGTCCGCTCCGTGTCGGTGAACTGAGCGGAACCTTTTAACAGGCGGACAATGAAAATACTGCCGTAGCCGGGAGTACTTTCGACTTGTATCGTCCCGTGATGCAGTTCGATAATATTTTTGGTCAAGGCAAGCCCGATGCCCGTACTGGGCGTTTTGGTAATATTCGATATGCCGTTTTCCGCCTGGTAGAAACGGTCGAATATTTTGTCGATATCCTCTTTGTTGATGCCGACGCCGTTGTCGATAACTTTGATGATGACTTCTTTTTCTTTGCTTTCCAGGATCATTTCGATGGTTGCATTCGGTTTTGTGTATTTGAATGCGTTGGATAGCAGGTTATAGAAAACTTTCTGCATCTGCTTCGGATCGAACCAACAGGGTATGTCGTCTTCCGGAGCTGTAAACTTATAGGTGATGGAACGGCTGGATGCATATTCATAAAAGGAGAGATAGATTTCTTTCAGGAAAGGTACGATGTTCTGTTCGTAAACTTTCAGCTTCATGTGTCCTTGCTCCAGTTTGCGGAAATCCAGTAGTTCGCTGATCAGATTCCGCATATGATAGGTGTTGCGATATACTTTCAGCAGTTTGTTGTACACGGAAGGAGATAAAGAGCTGCTTTGCAGCAACAGTTCTATCTGCGAGATGATCAGTGTCAACGGTGTCCGGAATTCATGCGAGATGTTGGAGAAGAACTGCAATTTCGCTTGATTCAGCTCTTCGATCGCCTCTTTTTCTTTCCGTTCCATTTCCAGGGATGTTTGCAGCATGAACTGTGATTTTTTGAAGCGGTAGAAACTATACAATATGCTTGCTATCAAAACTAAATAGAGGAAATAGGCAAGTTTGGAAGCATACCAGGGGGAATGGATATGGATATCCATTTTGATAGTGCGGGGATGTTCCTGGTTGGGATCGTACTGTATTTCCCGGACGATCAATGTGTATTTTCCCGGATTTAAGTTCGTATAGGAAATATTGTTGTCCTTGCTCGGAACCCATTTTTTGTCGAACCCCTCCAGCATATATTCGTAAGCGGCCTTTTTTAATGTGTTTACGTAGTTGTTGGATGTAAACGTAAGGATCAGGTTATTCTGGTTATGTGCCAATTCTATTTCCCGGGTATAAGGCAGAGCCGTGTTCAATACTTTATTGTGGTCGTTTGCAATAACCGGTTCGTTGTTGATATACAGATCTGAAAAGAACAGTTGGTAATCTTTGGTCGAATTGAATAGCTGCTGTTCAAAGAATGTTGCCATGCCGTTACTGCTGCCGACGAATATTTCTCCGTTTCTACAAACCAGGATACCACAACCGGTATTTATCCCGGACAGAGGCAGAGCTGTTCCCAGCTCGACAACCTTAAACAGGTTCTGGTCCGGATCGAAGAATGTTATTCCTTTGTCTCCGGTTATCACCAGTTGGTCTATCGTTGACAAGGCAAGCTCATAACAATAGTTGCTGGCGATAAAGCTGTTTTCTGTCGTATATCCGATGAATTGGTTCTTATTCTCGTCATAATAGAACAGTCCGGACCCACGTGTTCCGAGGAAGATTCTCCCTTGCTTGTCTTCGATTATTTGTGAAATGGGAAATGCCCCCAATCCGTTTTCTCCTGAACGGAATTGAATCTGATCCGTTTCGTCTTTCAGGTTGATTTTCCAGACGCCTTTGCCGTATGCCAACCATAAATAGCCTTTGGAATCGACCCAAAAGCAGGTGTTTCCGTAATATTTGCCACTATCGAACAGAGGTGAAACCTTTTCTGTGTCCAGGTTCATTTTAAAAATACCTTTCGGCCCTGTGCATATCAGTTCATCGTTGTAGATACACATATTGTTGATACGGTCGCCGGCAATTACGGCATAGGAAGGATTTTCGAAATAGGGATTTTTGAATTTCTTATTCTTGATATCATAAATAGAAAGCCCTCCGGTGTGGGTCCCGATATACAGTTTATTGCGTTCCGGACTGTAGGCGATTGCTTTCAGATTGTTATGGGCAATGGAGTTGCGGTTTTCGTCGGCCATGAAGTAGGTAAATGTCTTTGTTTTCCGGTCGAAAAAGTGCAGGCCGCCGCCTTCGGTGCATATCCAGACATTATCGTCTTTATCTTCTACCATTTTACCTACAAAAGGATAGTTCAAACAATCGTTTCTGGCATTATTGGCTGTATAGACCGTAAAGAGGTCGGTTTCCGGATTGAAATAATTGACTCCGCCATAATATGTACCCAGCCAGATCGTCCCTTGTCTGTCTTTATAGATAGGGAATACCGATGAATGTGTCATGCTGCCGGGTAGGGGATTACGGGCGTAAACTTCGAACTTGCCACTGATCGGGTTGTATTTGTTGAGTCCTGTGAATGTCCCGATCCAGATATTACCGAAATTGTCTTCGGTAAAATCCCGTACTTGGTTGCTTGATATATTGTTAGGATTCGACGGATCATAACGGTAACGGGTGAAATTTCCATACACGTCTTTTTTATACATCCCGTTCATGCGGATGGAAATCCAGAGGTTGTAGCGGGAGTCTTCATACAGGCAATAAATGTCTTCTCCCGGTATCACGCTGTCAAGGGGCTCGTCTCCCTTCTTAACATACAGCCCGCTTGTCGTCCCTATCCAGTACTGGCCGTTGGAATCTTTTTTCATACAGGTTAGATGTTGGCTGCTGAATTCCAGTTTCATGGCGAAATCCAGTTTTTCCGTTTCCGGATTCCAGGTGAAAATTGAATCTGAAACGCCAACCCAGATGACACCTTGGATAGAAGTTATACAGTTTACGTTTGATTCTTGCAGGCAGGAGAATTTTTGTGTCCGGATGTCATAGCGGATTAAAGCATTATCGGAATCGAAAAAGACATTCCCGTCTTTGTCTCCGGCAATGAAATGGGTCTGGTTTCCGATCGGGTTCGTATTCTCGCGGTAGTATTCGGATGGCTTATATACAATTGTTTGGACTCCGTTGTATATGCTGATGCCTTCTTCGGTTCCAAACCACATCCTGCCTAACTGGTCTTGGTAGATCGCCATTACGGATAGTTGTGACAGACCTTCCTGCATACCTATGTGTTTGAAATAAATCGGGTATATGCCGGAACAGAATCCCAGGAGCATGATGAGTGATATGATGATTCTTCTCATAGTATATAACATTAGCAGCATTGTATTCAAGGTGCTAAGGTAAATATATTTTTCTAATCGTTAAAGGATGTTGCGCAAAATGTTTTGTCTTTACTATTCATTTTCCACTCCCGGAATCAGGTTTATGCTGCTTTCCGTATGGAACTTCCGGCTCGCACAGATATTGTGGGGAGAGATTACGTAGCGTATAAGTCAGACGTGACGGCTCACGGCGGTTATCCCATAATACAAGGACCGTTATGGCTTGATTGTTGAAATGGTAGAAGAGGGAATAATAAGGTACTGTTATGAGGTAACGCACATGCGGATATTCTGTTGCATGACCGGATAAAGGGAAAAGAGATGCTCGTTCCATTGTCTGATGAAAAGTTTTTATCAGGCGATTGCTGTAATAATTAGAACCATTTCTCTTATCGTAATATGTTATAGTTTCTTCTATTTCATCCAGAACATCACTTGTCCAGATTATATCCCTGTTTAGTCCAGCCATTTTGCGAATCTTTTCTTCATTTCTTTATCGGTATAAACTTCTCCGTTCTGCATCTGTTCCAGTGCCTTGTCTATTTTATCTTTCAACTCAGGGGAGAAATGGAGTACAGTTTCCCGCTCATTAAGCAGCTGTTCGATGTCATCGAGCAGGCTTTCATCTGAAATGGCGTTCAGGCGTTCGATCAGGTTTTGCTTTTTAAGTTCGATATATGTCATAATCTTTTGGTTTTTAATTAGGTGTGCAAGGTAGCTAAAAGTATTAGATTGGACAACTAAAAAAGCATTATCTTTGCAGGCATGAAAAAGCAAGCCTTTCTTTTTTATCCGTTCCTGTTCGGCCTCCTGTTGCTGCTGTTTGCAGGCGGGCTGGTTTATGGTGCCGTGTCGATCCCGCTTGAAAGTGTGGTGAAGATATTGTCAGGAGAAGGGACGGAGCGGCTTGCGTGGCAGAATATCGTGTTGCAGAGCCGTTTGCCGCAGGCGGTAACGGCATTGCTGGCGGGTGCTTCGCTGGCGGTCAGCGGCTTGCTGTTGCAGACTTTGTTCCGGAATCCGCTGGCCGGTCCTTCCATATTGGGTATCAGTGACGGGGCAAACTTAGGAGTCGCGGCGATTATGCTCTATTTCGGAGGTTCGTTGAGCATGGTCTCGGATTTGCCGATCAGCGGTTATTTAGCTGTTATCTTGGCGGCATTTGGCGGGGCGGCTTGTATTTTAGGCTTGATTGTCTATTTCTCGGCAAAGGTGAAGAATAACGTCATGCTGCTGATTATCGGCATTATGATCGGTTATTTAGCTTCTTCCCTGATTTCGGTGTTGAATTATTATGCGTCGACGGATAAGGTGCATGCCTTTGTCATGTGGGGGTTGGGAAACTTCTCGGGCGTGTCTTTGCAGCAACTTCCTTATTTTACGGGTTTTACCTTTGCCGGTTTGCTGTTGGCGATTCTGTTGATAAAACCGCTGAATGCGTTGCTTTTGGGCGAGATGTACGCGGCCAATTTAGGAATCAAGATCAAACGTACGCGCATTCTGATCCTGCTGTGTACCGGATTGTTAACGGCTACGACGACAGCTTTTTGCGGCCCGATCTCCTTTATAGGCCTGGCGGTTCCGCATGTCGCACGTCTGATGTTGGGATCGTCCAATCATAAGATGCTGGTTCCCGTTACACTATTGACCGGTTCTTGCATCGCTTTGCTTTGTAATTTGCTGATGGTGTTGCCGGGAACGAACAATATTCTTCCGTTGAACGCCGTAACCCCGATGTTAGGTGCGCCCGTGATTATTTATGTGATTGTGAACCGGAAGAACATACAATACTTTGACTGACGACAGGATGGAAACATTTGCAATAGAAACAAAAGGACTGAGTATCGGCTACCTGTTGAAAGGCGGTAAGCGGAAGGTCGTGCACGATGATTTGAACCTGCAACTTGTTCCGGGAGAAGTCACCTGCCTGTTAGGGCTGAACGGAGCCGGAAAATCGACTTTGCTCCGTACACTCTGCGGTTTCCAGCCTCCGCTTGGCGGGGAAATCCGGTTGATGGGCAGGCCGCTATCCGATTATTCGCAAGCGAACTTTTCCCTGACAGTCGGTGTTGTATTGACAGAAAAGACAAATGCGGGGGGAATTACCGTGTATGAACTTGTCTCGTTGGGGCGTCATCCTTATACCGGTTTCTTCGGACAGTTGAAGAAGCAGGATCGTGAAATCATAGAACAGTCACTCGATGCCGCCGGTATCGCTCATAAAGCGCATAACTACGTCTCGGAACTGAGTGACGGAGAGCGGCAGAAAGCTATGATCGCCAAAGCTTTGGCGCAGCAGTGCCCGATTATTCTGCTGGATGAGCCGACTGCCTTTCTGGATGTGACCAGCCGCATCGAAACGATGGTCTTGCTGCATCGCCTGGCTGTCGAACAGGAAAAAGCAATTTTGCTTTCCACACACGACCTGGACTTAGCTATCCAGATGGGCGATTGCCTTTGGTTGCAGGAGAAAGGGCGTCCGATGGCTTGCGGAACACCTGAAGATTTGATTATGAGCGGGGCTTTTGAATCCTTTTTCGGAAAAGAAGGTATCGTGTTCGACCCTGCAACCGGAAAGCTGAATACCGAAGCGCCAACCTTGCCGATAGGTGTGGAGGGTGATTTCTTAGCTTCCTATTGGGTCGGGAATGCTCTGATCCGAAATGGATTTCGTCCTTCTCCGGTGAAAGAAGGACAGCTGAATGTCGATTGCCGGAGTCCGCATGAGCTGATTGTCACATTTCCGGATGGTGCGGCAAAGGTGCTTTCGACAGTTGCCGGTTTAGTAGAGGCGGTAAAAAGTCCATGGGCATGAAAAAAGAGTTTCCCGGGCATGGAAATAAATTTTCCCGGGCATGGAAGTTTATTTCCATCGGGAAGTAACAAAGGTTTAATTTAGATTTGAAGATATAAATATGGCAAACGAAATAACATGGCGGCTGGAGAATGAGAAGATCAGCCGATTATTGTTACATTACGCGATACCGGCAGTGATCGGTACAATGGTCAATGCGCTTTATAACATTGTAGACCGTATTTTCATCGGCCAGGGAGTTGGGCCGTTGGCAATGGCGGGGCTTACCTTGACATTCCCTATTTTGTTATTCCTTCAGGCATTCGGGATGCTGGTCGGTGCCGGTGCCGCAACACGTGTGTCCATCCATTTGGGGCGGAAAGCGAATGATATGGCGGAGAAAGTGTTGGGGAATGCTTTTACGCTTACTTTTCTTATCACAATCGTAACCGTAGTGCCTTGCATGATCTGGATGGAAGACCTTTTGCTCGCATTCGGTGGAAGCGAGCAGACGATTCCGTATGCGAAAGACTATTTGAATATCGTCGTTCCCGGTACGATCCTGACTTCGCTCAGCTTTGGCTTTAACGCCGTGATGCGCGCTTCCGGCTATCCGAAGAAAGCGATGTTTACCATGTTGATCGGGGCGGTGGCTAACGTTATTCTTGATCCGATCTTTATCTTTTGGCTGGATATGGGAATCAAGGGGGCGGCTGTTGCGACAATTATCTCGATGTTGCTTTGTACGCTCTTTGTGATGAACCATTTTGTACAGAAAGACAGTATCGTGCGTTTCCATAGGGGAACGTTCCGTCTGGAACGCCATGTGGTGTGGAATATCCTGACGATCGGTGTCTCGCCGTTTGCCATGCAGCTGGCGGGCAGTCTGGTTGTCGTAATTCAGAATTATGCCTTGAAACAGCACGGAGGAGATTTGGCATTGGGGGCGAACGGCATTATTTCCAGTGTCGGGATGCTTTTAGTCATGTTGGTTATCGGGATTGCACAAGGAATGCAGCCGATTGTCGGTTATAATTTCGGGGCAAAGAAATACGACCGGGTGCAGGAGACGCTGCGCTTAGTCATCATTGCGGCCACTATCATTATGGGGATCGGCTGTTTCTGTAGCGTGGTATTTCCGAAACTGATAGCCCGTGCTTTTACGAACGATCCGGCCTTGCTGGATGTGACGGCAAACGGTTTGCTGGTGTTCATTGTGGTCGGTTCGCAGATATCGATCAGCCAGTTTTTCCAGAGTATCGGGATTGCCTGGAAAGCTATGTTTTTGAGTCTGAGCCGTCAGGTCCTGTTCCTGATACCGGCCATGTTGCTGTTCTCCCGTTTCTGGGGCTTGGATGGCGTCTGGTATGCGGCTCCCTTTTCCGATTTCATTGCGGCGGTCACGGCTTGGCTGTTTCTTTGGTATCATGTTAAAAACATGAAAAGTAAGGGCTTGGGTTGAACTTTTTGTTATCTTGGTTGTCTACTATATAAAAGTAGATTGATTAGGTTATAACTAAAAGAATAAGAAGTATGAAAAGAGTATTATTATTACTGTCAATCCTGCTCTTTAGCGCGGGAACCATGATGGCCCAGCAGGATAAAGCTGCCGATAAGGCTGCCAAGAAAGCGGAAAAAGAAGCTAAGAAAGCTGCTGAAGCAGCAGAACAGATGGCCTTGTTCGAACAGGGCGTGCAAGCACTGAAAGAAAAAGATTTTGTATTGGAAGCCGAACGTGTCGAATTTAAACGCGGACGATTTGTTTATGTCACCCCGAGTACGAACTTCGTTTCTATGAAGGGAGACAGGGCTACGATTCAGTTGTCATTCAATACTGCCGCTGCCGGTCCTAACGGTATCGGAGGCATTACGGTGGACGGTAGCGCCTCGAATGTCGAAATGAAGACCGATAAGAAAGGAAATGTCACACTCAACATGATGGTGCAAGGTGTCGCCGTTTCTGCAAATGTGACTATCCGCATGGTGAAAGGAACGAATAAATGTACGGCGACTGTCAGTCCGAACTTCAACAGCAACCGTATCTCGTTTACCGGTTACCTCTATCCTTCGGATCAGTCCAATGTCTTTAAGGGACGTTCGATCTAAGTTTTTTCGTACGCAAAACCAGTCCCTGTCCCATAAATATAGAGTAGGCATCCTTTTGGAAAGCGGTCAGCATCTCTTTCCAAAAGGATGCCTATTCTTTTTGAAGGAATGTACAGCATTTTGTATCTTTGTTCTCGTAAATTATTCTTTATATATTTAGTTATGCAGTTAGCAATAGATCAGAAAGACATCGATAAGTTCCTGATGGTAGGCGATAAAGTGCTTATCAAGCCGAAGAATCCGCAAAGCCAGACGAAGTCGGGCCTGTATTTGCCGCCTACCGTTCAGCAGGAAAAGATACAGAGCGGATATATCATTAAAGTCGGCCCTGGTTTTCCGCTTCCTTCGCAGAGCGAGGAGCACGAAGTCTGGGAAAAGAAGAAGGACGGGGAAGTGCATTACCTGCCTTTGCAGGCACACGAGGGCGACCTGGCTGTGTTTCTACAGAATACGGCTTATGAAATCAATTTTAACGAGGAAAAGTTCCTGATTGTTCCGCATTCGGCCATCCTGATGCTGATCCGTGATGAAGGTTTGTTCGAATAAGTCCTTTTTGTTTGGCAAAATACTATGATTTTCGGTTTTTAAATGTATTTTTGCAACCAAATCAACAAAACAATCTATCAATAGTAGCGATTATAATGAATAAAATTGTAAGTAAAGAGCATTTCTCTGCCAACGTGGTGAAACTGGAGGTAGAGGCTCCTCTGATCGCCCGCTCCCGTAAGGCAGGCCACTTTGTTATCGTGAAGGTAGGGGAAAAGGGAGAACGCATTCCCCTCACTATCGCCGGAGCTGATACGACTAAAGGAACGATCACACTCGTGATTCAGGCTGTAGGCGGTTCGTCAAAGAAGATCTGTGAACTGAATGTCGGTGATTATATTACCGACCTGGTAGGTCCGTTGGGACAGGCTACCCATATCGAGAAAGTCGGAACAGTCGTTTGTGCCGGTGGCGGTGTGGGAGTAGCGCCTTTGTTGCCTATTGTCGAGGCTTTCCATAAGGCCGGAAACCGCGTGATCGTGGTGTTGGCTGCCCGTACGAAAGACCTGGTTATCCTGGAAGAACAGATGCGTGCTAATTCCGATGAAGTGATTGTGATGACAGACGATGGTTCTTACGGCACGAAAGGATTGGTAACGAATGGGGTCGAGAGTGTCATCAACCGGGAAAAAGTGGATCTGTGTGTGACGATCGGCCCGGCTATTATGATGAAGTTTGTCTCTGCCCTGACGAAGAAATATGAAATACCGACGGTCGCCTCCCTGAATACGATCATGGTAGACGGAACCGGAATGTGCGGCGCCTGTCGTATCACGGTCGGTGGAAAGACCAAGTTCGTGTGTGTGGACGGTCCCGAGTTCGACGCCCACCAGGTGGACTTCGACGAGATGCTGATGCGCCTCGGTGCTTATAAAGATATTGAAAAGAAATAACAAAACCACGGTAAACAAATGACAACAGAAGAACTGATCGCCGCCCGTCGTGCCGAACCCTGGAGGGAAGCACTGCGGAAAAGCAAAAAAAATAAAGAACGCACGGATATTCCCCGTGTGGAGATGAATGAACTGGATGCGGAATACCGCAGCCATACCCGCCTGGAAGAGGTGAACCTCGGTTTGACGGCGGAACAGGCCGTGCAGGAAGCGCAGCGTTGCCTGGACTGTCCGAATCCGACTTGTATGCAAGGATGTCCGGTAAGTATCAATATCCCGACTTTTGTCAAGAACATCGAACGGGGCGAGTTCTTAGAAGCGGCCAAAGTGCTGAAAGAAACCAGTGCCCTGCCTGCCGTTTGCGGTCGCGTATGCCCGCAGGAAAAGCAGTGCGAAAGCAAATGTATTCACTTGAAGATGGGAAAACCGGCTGTCGCTATCGGGTATCTGGAACGCTTTGCGGCCGATTACGAGCGTGAAAGCGGTAACATCTCCGTGCCTGAAGTGGCGGAAAAGAATGGTATTAAGATTGCGGTTGTCGGCTCCGGCCCTGCCGGTCTTTCCTTTGCCGGCGATATGGCGAAACGCGGGTATGATGTGACGGTTTTCGAAGCGTTGCATGAGATCGGAGGCGTACTGAAATATGGTATTCCCGAATTCCGCTTGCCGAATAAGATTGTGGATGTCGAGATAGACGGCTTGCGTAAGATGGGCGTGCAGTTCCTGACAAACTGTATTGTCGGTAAGACGATCAGCTATGAAGACTTGCATGCCGATGGTTTCAAAGGTATCTTTGCCGCCAGTGGAGCCGGACTGCCGAACTTTATGGATATACCGGGCGAGAACCTGGTCGGCGTTATGTCGTCCAATGAATACCTGACACGTGTCAACCTGATGGATGCAGCCAACCCTGAAAGCGATACGCCTGTATTGCAGGGTAAGAAGGTGGCGGTTATCGGTGGCGGTAACACGGCGATGGACTCTGTCCGTACGGCCCGCCGTCTGGGTGCCGAGCGTGCCATGATCGTGTACCGTCGTAGTGAAGAAGAAATGCCTGCCCGCCTGGAAGAGGTAAAACATGCCAAAGAGGAGGGTGTAGAGTTTATGACTTTGCATAACCCGGTTGAATATATCGGCGACGAACGCGGCCGTGTCAAACAGATGCGCCTGCAGAAGATGGAACTGGGCGAACCGGATGCTTCCGGACGCCGTCGTCCTGTGCCTGTCGAGGGAGCGATCGAAACGATCGATGTGGACGAAGTGATTGTCAGTGTCGGTGTTTCCCCGAACCCGCTTATCCCGCGTGCCTTCCAAGGGCTGGAAGTAAGTCGCAAGGGTACGATCGTGGTAAACGAAGAAAGCATGCGTTCGACGCTGCCTGATGTATATGCCGGCGGCGATATTGTCCGTGGCGGCGCAACCGTAATCCTGGCAATGGGAGACGGTCGCAAGGCGGCTGCGGCGATGGATGCGGCTTTGAGAGGATAATTGATATTCAATATGGAGAAGGGACATGGACTTTACGTCTGTGTCCCTTTCTTTTTTATCCGTTTAACCAAGCTTTCTCCCTTGAAATAGATGATTAATGAACTGACAATGATCAGCATACCGGTGACAGTGCTGAACGTCGGATATTCATCGGCCAGCATGATCCAACTCAGGACAGCTCCCAGTATGGGATTGATAAGGCGGCACATATTGAGGTCCGACACTTTGCTTTTCGCATCTTGCAACGCCATGAACCAGAAACTGAAGGCAAAGACGGAAATAAAGACCAATACGCCGAGACTGATGTAGAATCCTGCCGGTTTGCCGATAAAAGGATGGAAGCCTTCAACAGACACTCCGACAATGTAAATAAGCAATCCGCCGAAGAACATCTGAACCGCATTCAGAAATATCGGATTTACCTTCCCCTTATCTTCAGAAACAGATATGGCCGAATAGCCTTGCAAAATGATATTGAGCAGTAGGAGAACGACGCCGGCAATGCCTTTTGTGTCCAGCGGCTTGCCGTCGCTTCCCATCCCGATAATCAGGAACAGGCCGATTAAACTGACCAGCAGGCTACAGGTCTTATAAATATTCAGTTTGTCATTGCGGGCGATGAGGTGGGCAAGCAGGACATTGATGAGAGGTGTCATCCCCATGATTATGGAAGAGATGGCTCCGCTGACGAAGTCCACGCCTATATAAAAGGCTGTATATCCTAAAAACATATTGATTAGAATCAGGTTAAGGAATAGCCTGCTGTTTTGTTTGATCTCCCGCCACATCCCTTTATGCCAGGTGTAGGCAAATAGAATGATGCCGACCAGCGTAAACCGTATTCCGGCAAAATTCATCGGAGTAAAATCATAACTGAGTCCTTGCTTGATGAATGGCGTTACAATAGCCCACAGAACGGAAGCGATGATTGCATAAAGGAGTCCCTTCTTCATAATGAGTATCGTTTATTTCGATGTTAGTTTTTTGTTATAGTAAAAAGCCCCGCTATTCCTGAGAATAACGAGGCCTTTTGGAAGCGAGCGGAAGACGGGACTCGAACCCGCGACCCTAACCTTGGCAAGGTTATGCTCTACCAACTGAGCTACTTCCGCAAAATGTAATCTGTTGAGACGCACGGCCGTGCGTCTGTACCGTACTCGAAGCGGGACTTGAACCCGCACAGCCGCAATGGCCAAAGGATTTTAAGTCCTTCGTGTCTACCGATTCCACCATTCGAGCATCCCTTTCTCTTAAGAGATGAGCGGAAGACGGGACTCGAACCCGCGACCCTAACCTTGGCAAGGTTATGCTCTACCAACTGAGCTACTTCCGCGTTGTTGCATTGTTTTCGTTTGCGAGTGCAAAGGTAGATGATTTTTTTGTTTCTGCAAATATTTGGACAGGAAAATTAGTAATTTCTTATATAAAGTTTATTACCCATAGGGGTTACAGGATATTGTTGTAAGTAACTTTTACTGGGACCTTCTATTGGATTTCCAATACCGTTTAAGATTTCGTATTTACTTCCACATTTTGGACAGATTGCATATATTTTGTTTTCATCTACTTCAACCTTTATATTGGCTAGGGCTTCGTAGGGGCAAGCTGCATCAAAGGCATAATAAGCATCAGCTGCTCCACCGTTGTTGTTGAGTCCATGATATACTAAGACTCCACCAAAACCTGTCTTTTCTCCAGCTTGATCAATATTCGATTGTGTATATATCTTATATGCCTGCATATCTTTTAATGCACGATCTTGAAAAGTTAAATCCAGTTCAAGATAAACAGGGCAATAAGGAATAGTTGTCTCTATTGTTTTAGTACACGATAGAGCCAATAATACAAGTAAGCAGGATAAAAATCGTTTCATCGTTTATTCGGATAACAGCTGTTGTTCAGCTTCGTTTACTCTATTAAACGCGAAACCGTCCACAATATTTTGCATTAGGGCGGAAATCTGATCATTGCACAGATTACCGATACTTCCTTCATGCGTATGGCTGACTTCCTTAACAGGGGTAAACTTTCCGGCTTCGATGTTCAGGCCGACCTGCTTGTAGGCATCCCGGAAAGGCACGCCTTCGAGTACGAGGCGGTTGACCTCTTCTACGCTGAAAAGAAGTGCGTATTTGTCGTCGTCCAGGATATGCTCGTTCACTTTCACCTCCCGCATCATATGCGTAACCATACGGAGGCAGTCCTTCAGTTCGTCGAAGGAGGGAAGGAATACTTCCTTTATGATTTGCAGGTCGCGGAAGTAACCCGACGGAAGATTGTTGCTGATCAGCGTGATCTGTTGGGGTAATCCCTGTAGCTTGTTACATTTGGCGCGTGTCAGCTCGAATACGTCCGGATTCTTTTTATGCGGCATGATGCTGGAACCTGTCGTAAACTGGTCCGGCAACTTGATAAAGCCGAAGTTCTGGCTGTTGAACATGCAGGCATCAAAAGCTAATTTGGATAGTGTGGCGGCAATGCCCGCCATAGCGAAAGCTACGGTGCGTTCCATCTTGCCACGTCCCATCTGTGCATACACGACGTTATAGTCGAGCGAGTCGAAGCCAAGCAAATCTGTTGTCATCTGGCGCTTCAGCGGGAAAGAAGATCCATATCCGGCGGCAGAGCCGAGCGGGTTACGGTTGCAAACCTTATAGGCTGCCTGCATCAGTTGCAGGTCGTCGGCGAGGCTTTCGGCATAAGCGCCGAACCAAAGTCCGAACGATGACGGCATGGCGATCTGTAAATGCGTATATCCGGGAAGCAGTACCTCTTTATACCGGTTACTCTGCGAGATCAACACCTCGAACAGGCCGGATACGAGTTCTACTATTTCCTGTATCTGCGCGCGGGTGAAGAGTTTCAGGTCCAGCAACACCTGGTCGTTACGCGACCGGCCGCTGTGTATCTTTTTTCCCGTATCACCCAAGCGGCGTGTCAGCATCAGTTCCACCTGCGAGTGGACATCTTCCACACCCTCTTCAATGACAAACCGGCCGCTGTCGGCAACGGCATAAATATTCTTCAGTTCGGCAAGCAGGACGGTCAGTTCCTCCCGGGTAAGCAGTCCGATGCTTTCCAACATAGTGATATGAGCCATCGAGCCAAGCACATCGTACTTAGCCAGATAGAGATCCATCTCCCGGTCTTTACCTACCGTAAAGGTATCCACTTCCTGGTCTACCTGAACATTTTTTTCCCAAAGTTTCTGAGCCATTAAAAATACAATTAATAAGGCAGGGATGCCAACAGTGTCGATATCTTATCGACTGCATCCTGCAACGGTTTTGATACCATTGGCTTGATAAACGGATTCAGATCGGCGCGGACGGTCATTTTCATCCGTGTGTCATTCTCTTCCATCTGTTTCAGCTGTATCCAGAGGAACAGGGGGACGGGAGAATTCGTTGTCGTGAACTTGATCGTCTTGTTCGGTTCGCGTTCTACGATCTGGAAGGTTATCTTACCTACGGGTGCGACGTTGAAACTGCAAGAGTCTTTGTCGAACTCGAAATCTTTTATCTTATCTTGAGGTATGCGCTCCTGCACCTTTTCCAGGTTGGAGAGGTCGGACAGCATATTAAAAATACGATCCTCATTAAAGGGGATCGCTTTTACTTCACTAACAAATTCAGTCATTCTGTTTCAATTATACTCCCGGATTCCAGTTAGCCGGGTCTTTGCGCCATTCCTGAAGGATCGCGATTTCGGACTCGTCGATGTAATCCGTACGCAAAGCCTCTTCTAAGACTGCGTCGTAGTTACTCAGCGTTGTCAAAGTTACTTTTGCATCTCTGAAAGCTTCTACAGCAACAGGGAAACCATACGTGAAGATCGCAACCATACCGGCTACATCGCAACCGAAATTACGAACGGCCTGTACTGCTTTCAAACTGCTGCCGCCTGTAGAAACCAAATCTTCAACAATCACAACCTTTGAACCCGGTTTCAGTTCACCTTCGATCAGGTTTTCCAACCCATGATCTTTAGGAGTGGAGCGGATATATACGAACGGCAGGCCCAACAGGTCGGCTACCAATGCTCCCTGAGCAATAGCTCCGGTTGCAACACCGGCGATAGCATCGGCATTTTCGTATTTTTCGCTGATTGTCCGAGCCAGTTCCAACTTGATGAAACTTCTGATTTCCGGATAGGAAAGCGTTTTTCTGTTGTCATTGTAGATTGGTGATTTCCAACCGGATGCCCATGTGAAAGGATTGGCCGGCTGCAGTTTAACCGCCTTAATCTTTAATAATCTCTCTGCTACTAATCTTTCCAGTGTTTTCATACAACCTAATAAATATAATATGTTTATATCAGTCCGCAAAGGTAGATAAAGGGAATGAGATAACCTTGTAGTTCTTGAAAAAAATAAGCCATACATATTGTATAACAGGTTTCCGGCAAATTCGTGTTTCTCAGGCGATGGTTATCCCCAAAAAACTGATCCGGATATCTGGAACCGCCTGTATTGCAGCGGCACAGGCAAGGAATGTCGAGCCGGTTGTGATCACGTCGTCCACCAATAGGGCATGCCTGTTTTTCAATGCTTCGGAGTCGTTCAGCCGGAAGATATTTTCTACGTTTTTCTGCCGTTCGTACACTTGCTTGCGTGTCTGGCTTTCCGTCTTTTTGATGCGGGCAACAGAGGTGGTGTCGACCGGTATTCCGGTGACGGATTGAATGCCCCGTGCAATCCATTCCGACTGATTATATCCCCTTTGTTTCAGCCTTTCCGGATGAAGAGGAACGGGGAGCAGGACATCGACCGTGTCAAACAGCCCGGCTTTCTGATAAGCGATTGCAGCCATGCGGCCCAATTGATATCCTAACTCCTTATTTCCGTGATATTTCAGGGAGTGGATCAGCTTTTGCCCGTATCCTCCATGCTCGAAACGGAGCAGGGCGGTGGCGGCGACAAAAGGGACTTTCCCTTCGAACAACTGGCAGGCTGCGTTCGTCTCCAAGTCCGTGAAATGCGTATAAGGCAAATTGTTCGAGCAATGCAGGCAGATATGTTCTTCCCCTTTTATCAAAGGTGTCTGGCAGAGCAGGCACAGTCGCGGGAAGAAAAGGTTCAGGAGGTCATTCAAAAGTGTCTTCATCATAGTCATTCCCGTTGAAAAGCTGCTTCAGGCAACGGCTTGTGTCCCGTCCCTCGAATCCGCGTCCGGCGGCGAAACGGAGTAGTTTGATGTAAGTCTCCCGTTCGTCTTTGCCCCGGGTTGTTTTCTTTTTGCTTTTCAAGAGGGAGAACAGGATATCCTGATATTCCTGTTCGTCTATGCCGGCTAATGCTTCCGTGCGGATATCCGCCGGAATGCCTTTCCTTTGGAGTTCATAGCTGATTTTGATACGTCCCCATTTGTTGAAGCGCAGTTTGTCATTTACGAAATAACGGGCAAAGCGGCTTTCGTCGATGAAACGTTCTTTCAGCAGGCGGGCGATGATGCGGTCGCTTTCTTCCCCGGTCAACCCCGCCGCTTTGATTTTCTTTTCCACATCCTGGATGCAACGTTCGGCGGCAGAACAATAGGCGGCTGCCCGGTGAAGCATTTCAGGTTCGCTGAGTTGCTTCATTTCCGTGCTTTTACGATCCGGTCTTTGCCGGATAAATCCTGGATCAGTTCGATGTCTTTATAACCTTCTTCCTCGAGCATTTCGACGACCATCGAGCCGTAGGCGGCATTGATTTCGAAATAGAGCCTTCCGTTCCTTCTCAGTTTTTTCTTACCGAAATGGGCAATGTGCCAATAGTACAGCAGCGGGTCGTTGTCCGGCACGAAGAGGGCGATATGCGGTTCGTAGTCGAGCACGTTCCTTTCCATATCGATCTTTTCCTCTTCCTTAATATAAGGAGGATTGCTGACGATGACATCCAGTATGAACGGGATGTCCATTTCCGCTTTTTCGGGGTTCAGGATATCTGTCTGGATAAAAGTAATCGTAGCGTTGTTGCGTTTGGCGTTCCTGCGAGCCGTGTCCAATGCTTCGGCCGAGATATCTGTTGCGATAATGCTGGCTTGCTTCAGGTGTTTGCGCAGCGTGACGGCGATACAGCCGCTGCCTGTACCGATATCCAATATTTTTATCTTTTTCCCTTCGTTGTCGATGATGACCTGTTCGACCAGCTCTTCCGTTTCCGGCCGTGGTATCAGGACAGACGGGTTCACTTCGAATTGCAGGCTGTAGAAATCGGCTGTGCCTAATATATATTGTATAGGCTCCATTTCCTTCAGCCGTTCGACGATCTCGTGAATCCGGTTCTTTTCGGCTTCGGGCAGTACCTTATCTTTACAGAATAGAAAATGATGCGGCTGGATATTACTCACCCGCTCCATGATCAGACGGACCAGGCTACTGATCTCGGAAGGCGGATACAAGTCCTTCAAAGATTCTTTTATATATGCGAGGGTTTCAGTCATATAATTCTATTTTTCTGCAAAAATACGGATTTAATCTGGACTAACAAAGATCTGTTACTTTTGGCTTGACCCAAAAGTAACCAAAAAGTCAAGGCCGAACCTGCTTCGCTACTCCGTTCCCTTCGTTCGCTGTCGCGTCGTAAGGGTCGTTCGCGAACGACCCCTACAGCAGACGCTCCTGCCGCTCACTGCGGTCTCTGCGCTTAACGCTCACCAGCTTAGGCCGGAAGTAGAGCCTGACGGCTCTGTTGAGGATTATGATACCGTCTGTTCCTTTGCGATCCCGCATCGAGTGCGGGAATGGAAATTACAATAACCCTCTTTTCGTCCGTTTTTCTATTTCGTCCAAAATCTTGATCGATTTTGAATTGACTCTTTTCACGGTTTAAGCTCTGCTTTCTGACAATCGGAAAAACGAGGTGCGCAGCCCGTTCCGGAAAGTGTGCAATTTGATTACCGAAAACCGGAAACACCGGCAAAGTGATAAAGCTTAACTCCCGGAGAATCGAATATTTGCGAACGAAGACGGACGGCGTTCCAAATATCTAAAGGAAATTTTGGGGGCTTGTTGCCGTGAGGTGCGCAGAAAATTGCCGTGAAGTAACGCTTCATCGCTCTGAAGGGTGACTTCGTACTATATGAAGTCCGACTTCAGGGCAATAAAGTCCCGGATCAGAGCGATAAAGTCCCTCTTCATGGCGATAAGGTGCCTGATCATAGGAAAAAGCCCCTTTTTGACGGCTGAAAAGTGGGTTGACATTTGTTTGAATTAGGGGACCTTTCGAGCTCAAAAAATGCGTTTTTTACAATAACCCCTCTGCCGCAGGCTCTCTTTTGCCTTTTCGTTTTAAAGAACGGTTTTAGAGCTTAGAGGCAAAGCCTCTTCCTCTGTGGGCTTTAGCCCCATTAATAGAGATTGCCTGTAGATATTTGAAAGGGGTTTAAACCCGCAGAGGAATCCGGCAAAGCCGGGAATTTATCAATCCGTTGATTGAAATCAACGGCAAAAGAGAGCCTGCGGCAAGGGGGCTTATTGTAAAAAACGCATCTTTCAAGTCCAAAAGACATCCGAAACAAAACAAATGTTAATCCGCTTTTTGGGCCTCAAAAAGGGACTTTTTCCTCCTTTTCGAGCGTTTTCCGCCATTACGACCGTCCTCTTTGCCATTACGACCGTGCTAATGTGTAGTGCACTCGGCACCTCGCGAAGATTAGGACGGTCGTAATGGCGATTTGGACGGTCGTAATTGAAAAGAGGACCATCTTAAGGGCAAAAAAGCACCTGAATTTCCTTTGGATATTTGGAACGCCGTCCGTTTTATTTTCAAATATTCGATTCTCCGGGAGTTAAGCTTTATCACTTTGTCGGCGTTTCCGCTTTTGGGTAATCAAATTGCACGCTTTTGGGAACGGACTGCGCACCTCGTTTTTCCGATTGTCAGAAAGGGGAGCTTAAACCGTGAAAAGAGTCAATCCAAAATCGATCAAGATTTCGGACGAAATAGAAAAATAGTCGAAAATGGGGGTTATTGTAATTTGTCAGGTTTGCAGAAGATTCAAAACTTGCCATATATAAAACAAACAGGATTCTATACCTGTGGAAACAGCAATAAAAATAATTTCATTTTTATTCACTCTATCTGCAATATTTGTCTACCTTTGCCAAAGAAGTGTTAATAGTAACAACTAAAACAATTAATTATGAACAAATTTATCAATCCCTTCTCGGATTTTGGCTGGAAGAAAATTTTCGGCAGCGAAGTAAGCAAAGATCTCATTATCAGTTTTCTAAACGAAGTGATTCAACAGGAAGTGATTGTCGACATCACATTCCGGAATGTCGAGATGCTCGGTTTGAAGCAGGATCAGCGACGTGCCGTTTTCGATATTTTCTGTGAAAACGAAAAAGGAGAAGTCTTCATTTGTGAGATGCAGAAAAGCCGTCAGAAGTATTTCTCCGACAGGGTGTTGTATTATGCTTCGTTCGCCATTCAGCAACAGTCCATGATCGTAAAGGAAAAGTTAGAAAAAGAACCGGACGAAAAGATCCGGAAACGGTGGAACTATCAGATTAGTAAAGTCTACGTCGTCTGCGTCCTGAACTATGTAATGGAACCGTCATTGCCCCATAAATATCGTTGGGATGTAGTGCGTATGGACCGGGAACTGAAAGTCCCGTTTAGCGAAACACTGAATGAGATCTATCTTGAAATGCCAAAATTTGTATTACCTTTGCATGAGTGCGACACGCTTTATAAGAAGTGGTTATACGTTTTAAATAACATCGAGATCATGGAACGATTACCCCAAGAACTGAACAATCAGATATTCCGCAAGCTGAAAAGCATCGTGGAGGTAGAGCGCATGACCCCCGACCAACGCTTGGAATATGAATTGAGCCTCTCCGTCGAGCGCGACCTTTCTGCTGCCCTTGACACAAGTTTTGAAGATGGGATGGAGAAAGGCTTAGCAGAAGGCAAAATCGAAGAACAACGTCTTATTGCTGCCAATTTTAAAAAACAGGGGATCAATATTGAAACAATTGCGCAATGTACCGGTTTGTCGGTAGAGGAAATTAATGGATTGTGATTTATCAATGCTAACCAATTGAATCAGCCGGGGTGTTGCTTGTTCGATAACCCGGCTGATTTGTTTATTTCCTTATGTGCAGTGGCAGTGTGTCATATCTAATAAACCGGACGCAGATAACGTAGAATACGTAAATGAACGCTCTCCCGAAGAGCTGTGGTTTCAGGAATATGTTGCATAAACGGTATTGTTTCGTCCTGTAACCCATCTGTTTTGGAAAATTATGGGCGTTTTCCCTTGTTGATTCGGAAAACCTATTTACCTTTGCAACGATTCCGTAGTGGGCAGCGGCCCACGAAGCGCGGGATCAATTACATATTGTAAGCATTTTACGAAGATTATTCCAATTCAAAAATCTGGTAAATTTTTAGCTAAACGGAATAATAGACAGTAAATGCTTGCGCTGACTACGTATAACTTCACCTGCCATTTTATATGGGAGGAGTGTATTATATCGTATAAGGCGCGAGCTGTTGTTCTATTATTGTTTAGCGGGCTTACCAGAGCCTTTGAATTGATAATAGATAACACGCTCGCGTTTTTTTTATGCCCGTTCATAATCATTCGCGGGGGTGTTCTCACCCCCTTCGTGAAATTAGTTGTTGGATTTTTAAACACTATTTTATTAACAATTAATTTTTAATGATTATGAACAAGAGATTTTCTACTCTTTTGGCTGCCGCTCTGGTAGCCGGTGGATTGTCTACAAATGTGATGGCGGCAGATATTGCCACTACAGATTTGAAAGACGGTCAGTTCATCCATTTGTCAACGGCAACTGGTGGAACCACTTACCTGACAATGGATGCTAAAGGTGATTTTTCAACAGTAGACGCTTCAGATTGGTCTGGCAAGATTAACAGCTTGCTGGGTTCTCTTTGGCAGGTTAAGTTGATTCCTCATACTACTCAAGCTGGAACAACTTATACTTATTCATTTACAAACCGCTTGTCAGGCCAACTGTTGTCAGTTAAGTTGCAATCGGATGTCGATGGTGGCGGACGCTCTGAAAATATTACTGCTAATGAAAAAGGTGGTAACACAGAATGGGCTTATGCAGCAGGTAATGCTTTGTATGCAATAAAGGGTGATACTGTCTTCACGATTGGAACAAGTGGTAGTGCATTAACTTTTGGTGCAACTAAGGCTACAGCTGCTCAATCTAATACTACAATGTATTTGGGTGATGTTTCTGCTTCTGCTGTAACATTGAAAGCTTCCGACTTCAACGCTTTGGTAAAAGCAAATGCAGGTCGTTTATTCTTCACTGACGAAAATGTATCTTCTACTGAAAAGAATGTGTTGACGGCTAACAAGTGGGAAGCGGTTGATGCAAAAATGACTGATGGTGCATATGCAAGTAGTGGAACGTCTGTTCTTTTCCTAACTAACGGTAAAGAATATAAGAACCGTATGAACGATGCTATGGATGCTGCAGATAAAACGCAGAAAGAGTATCTGTTGGTAGACTACAACTTCTACGATCCAAGCAAAGAATTCAATGTATTGAAAGTTGATACAATTGCTGTAGAACCTACTTCTGATGCAGTTTCTAATTTCGATAAACGTACAGTTATAGCAAAACATCATCCGGCAACTGCAGCATTCACTGTAACTTATTACATTCCGAATGATTCTATGGTAATTGCTCCGGCTTATGTTCAGACTTCTATTCCTGTGGCAACTACTTTGGATGCTATGCATACTGCGTTGCCTACAGATGGAAAAATTGACGCTGTTAAAACAGTTGTCGACAAGTTGAAAACAGGCGTAACATTATTCTCTACTAAAGATAAAGCAACCGAATTCCCTGGAGGAACGAAATTTGCAGAGGTAAAGCAATTTACAGAGGCTGGAGCTTCTGGTTCTGCAAAAACAGGACAAGATTTGATTGACGCAGTAAAGAAGGCTATTAAGGAAATTACTTATTCGAAAGACGCTGCTGAGAAGAAAAAACAGGAAGCTTATGTCGCTAAAGTTAATGCTTATTTAACAGCTCTCAACGGCTTGGTTATTACAACCGTATCTACAAATAGTGCAGCAGCTCTTGTATCTACTTCTGCCATCAAAGACGGTGCAAACTACGCAGATGGTTTGAACTCTCTGACTGTTACTGCTGTTTCTCCTGCTAAGCAAGTAGTAATCCGTAAACTTTCTAACACGAAAGTTCTGACTATCGGTCAGATTACATCTACTACAGAAACTCACGGCAACTTGATCGCTACCATCAAAACATCCGATAAAGACGCCACTATCGGTGGTGACGCTACAATCGCTGAAGGTCTGTATTATGTAATTGACGCAGAGAAAGAAGAAAGTGCCAGTGTTGCTAACAAATATTATGGGTTGTACTTTGACGAAAGCCCGGTTAATGCTGCTAATTATGTAGCAAAAGCTCAGGCATTCAATCCGTATGCTCAATTCGTAGTTTCTAAGGCTGCCGGTGTAGACAAAGGTAATTACACTATTGAAAACCGTGCAACAGCAGATGCTAAATGGCAGGGTGTAACTAACGTTGTAGACAAAGACAACAACATATTTGCTATCAATGGTGACACCATCCAATTAGTTGCCGCTGACGACGTAGACGAAGACAACGCTTATATCGGTTTCAAATATATCACAGCTAACGATGCAAAGAACAACAAGTTCACCATCACTTCTGCTGCTGACGTATTGGCAGGACAGACGATCGTAATGGTAAAAGACTCCAGCTTGAAGATCGCTGAAGGCGAAATGCTGTTTACTTTGACTCCGAGTGCAGAAACTGAATATGGTGTAAACGAAGACTTGATAAATGTATCTTACACGATCTACAATGATGCCGACTCTACTTACCTGGTAAAGAAAGACGGTAACTATCGTTTCATCCACGAATCCAACATCGCTCCTGCTGATATCACTAAGTTCTACATGATCGCTGTCGATACTGATTCTACTTATGTTTTGGCTGACGGTTTAGACGAAGCTACTAAAATGGTTATCAGTACTCAGTACAAGACTATCTCTGCTATGGACTTGGACGAACGTAACGACATGTTCATCGTTAAACCGCAGGCTGCTCCTGCTTCTTACAAATCTCTGCCGAAACACGTACGCATCCAGGCTATCAATGGCGACTATGCTGCCGTTAACGCAAAGAACCAGGCTATCGCTGTCCGTGAAGGTGATTTGAAGGCTGATGCTTATGACAACTTAGACTTTATCTTCTGGTTGGATACAGCACATTATGAAAATGCTGCTCCTTACACTTACTACATCACGAAGGGTGTTAAGGCTGCTGAAGAAGTGGCTGCAAGCAGACTGTACATGTGGAACTCCGTGGACTCTGCTGCTGCAAAGGATGCAAACAAAGAACTTCCGTATGTCTATGGTGCAGGTGCAAACCGCGTAATGTTCCGCACTGCTTCTATCATGGCTCAGGATACATTGTTAGTTCCGACTATGGATGCTGCTGCTAAGATCGACACTGTATCTATCGCTGCTAAACTTGCCGGTTCAGCCGATGGTTTGAAGCATAATGTTAAAGCTGGTGTTAAGAACTTCCAGTTCAGCTTCGAATTTGCAAGCAAAGATGCAGATAACGAATACAACATCGTATGCCAGAATAACAACGGTAAGAACTATGTTCATAACATCAACGGTGTATTGGCAATGGGTCCGAAAGAAGATGCAGTTGTCGTAAACGTTCTTAACGTAACTCCGGAAGACGAAGCTGCAACAGGTAACGAAACGATCAACGCTGAAGGCGTAACGGTTATCGCTGCTAACGGTGGTGT
>NZ_QUGV01000060.1:0-1509 GCF_003479205.1 Parabacteroides sp. AF17-28
TATAGATTTATGCTTATCCATTTAAATCAAGACCCTTTGAAAAAAGGATAGTGCTGAATGGCAGTGGTGGGTTCGAGGGGGCAGGCTGAAAGAGTTAAACTCTTCAGTATATAAGTTAACTAAAACGATAACTATGTGTGAGCGGGAGAATAGTAGATCATCTATCTCCCGCTTTTTACATTAAACTCACTTTTGGGGGGCAGCCGCCCTCTCATTTTGGATAACCATAAATCTTGGCTAATCTAAAGAGGAAGAATTTTTCATCCACCACTCCCCTTAAAGCCGTTCTGAACTGTTTGATTTTTGCGTTAAATGATTCCGCCGCCGCGTTAGAGGACCTCTTATTATAGAAGTTAAGTATCTCCTCATAATGCTCATAAAAGGTTGCTGCGATCACATTAAAAGCATGGAACCCTGCCTCTTCCACCTTGTTATACCATTTGGCCATACTCAATCTTGCCGCATCTTTTATTGTATTCTTAGCCAGAATCATCCTGAGTGAATGGCATAGTCCATACGCCTGTTCCAGTTCCGGATATTCCTTAAAAAGGATTTTGGCTCTCTGTTTCTGTGATGGAGTCCATTTTTCAGATGATTTGAACAGCAGATACCGGCTCCTGGCCAACAGCTCTTTCTTGGAGTCTCCATTTTCATATCTTACAGGCACATATAATTCCCCATTTAGTTTAGCTTCTTCCATCTCTTCGTTGGCTTCTTGGATCGCGTCCCAGCGGAGCTTAATGCGCATTTCCTGTACGGCATCACAGGCCAATTTCTGGATATGGAACCGATCTATCACACGAGATGCCTTACGGAAGCAGGAACGGACTATTTTGCGCATCGAGTCCGACAAGTCCAGTGTCACTTCTTCCACACGGTCCAACAGATCCTCGGGAATATGGCGTAAGGCAGCTATAACAGTCTCTGATTTAACCCCTGCAACAATGGCGACAAGGCACATCTCACGACAGTGCCTGTCCCTGTTGGTGACGATCGTATAGAGATTGCCATTGGACAAGGAAGTCTCATCAATAGCCAGATTGGGACCAATATTATCGGGGAAGACGAGCCAGTCGTCGGCATGACTCAATTCTTCCCAAGTACGATAACCGCTTAATACATCCTTGTACTGCTTTTCTAAAGTAGATGCGTCAATGTGATAAAAATCATCAAGTGTACGGCAGGTCACCGGGGATGTGTCCATATGTCTCTTTTAAAAAAGACGCAAACTCCTGCGAGTAGCGGGTACCTTCGGCAGCTATTTTTAGGGGCAAAATGAAACTCTTGCCGGTGCGAGTGTCAATCCACTTACGACGCCGGAACAGAAGGATTACCTTGTGGTCACGGATTGGGAAATCAGTGATGGATACTGCCGGGATAAAACCTTTGGATTCGAAGTGAACATCTTTACGTAAGGTCTCATACAACTTCTCATCGAGATGGATGTGAATCTCGGTCTCATTACTTTCTACCTTGACTATATCGAATGACTCGAGTACTTCGCAGGGA
>NZ_QUGV01000061.1:0-1480 GCF_003479205.1 Parabacteroides sp. AF17-28
AGCCCTCGTATGTTTGCAAAGAATTATTAGAATCGAATAAAAAGTATAATATTTGTAAACAAAAACGAGAAGGGGTGTATGGGAATAGCAACGAGCCCTATATAACGTAAAAACGTATATCGCCTTACAGATTCTGCGCCCATACATCATTCTTCTTAGAGCCTGGATCAGTATCCAGGAAACAAGCTATATGCTTGTATTCCGTATCTATTTACGAGGAAAGGCCAAGGAGAAATCCCTTCGTTAAAAAAACGAGAAAATGAAAGCATTAAAAGCAGTAGTAGGGATTGATGTGTCTAAAGATCACTTCATGGTATGTTACAAATCAAGAGACAGTAAAGTAATCAAAGGAACTCGTAGTTTCAACAACAACGAGTCTGGCTTTTTGGAATTGCTGGATTGGTGTTCTAAACGATCGGATATCAAGCCTGATTTTGTGATGGAAGCAACAGGCGTATATCACGAAAAATTAACAGATTATTTGTATAAGAATGGCTGTCAGGTCAGTGTAGTATTGGCCAATAAAATCAAGCACTATGCAAAAAGCCAGAATATCAAAACGAAAACGGATAAGAGTGATGCCTCAGTGATAGCGGATTACGGATTGGAACGGAATCCTGCGGCCTGGAAACCCATGACTCCTAAGTTCTTTTTGTTACGTCAAATGTGTCGTGAAATGTTGTCATTCAAACAGGATTTGACACGAGCCAAAAATCAACGACATGCCCTGGAATATGCCTACGGCATATCCGAACAGGTATTAAAAGTGAAAGACGAACAAATCCTGTTTTTAAACAAGTCTATCCGAATCATGGAGGAAGAGATCTGCCGGGTCTCACAGGAAGATAAGGCCTTTGATGCCAGGGTTAAATTGCTGACAAGCATCCCTGGACTGAGAGCCATCACAATCATTACAATCCTTTGTGAAACGGACGGTTTTGCGTCGTTTAATAACCTCAGACAGGTAGTTAGTTTTGCTGGTCTGGATATATCCGAAAAAGAATCGGGACAAATGAAGGGTCGCTCCAAGATATCTAAAACAGGGAATAGCCATCTACGTCAATGCTTGTACATGCCGGCTCTATCAGCTTGTAGTTGTAATAAACCCATAAAAGTTCTTTATGAGCGAATTGTGGAACGAAACCCAACGATTAAACGTAAGGGGATTATTGCCGGTATGAGGAAATTATTAATATTGGTATTTGTGTTGTGGAAAAAAGGCGAAGCGTATGATCCCGATTTTCAGTGGGGAAAAACGAAGACATCAGGGAACGATGAGACTAAGTCTTCTTATTGTTCCAGCTCGAAGAGCTGTCTTTAAGCCGATCAAAAAGAAGCAGGACCTTAAGTCCTGCTTCGCAAGATAGACATCAGTAAAACGAGTCAACTGAAGTCTTCTTATTGTTTGCTGCAAATATACGTATTTTAACTGATTAAAAAGCCTTTTTGTTTGCTTTTTATCATAGTATCTGTAAGGGCG
>NZ_QUGV01000062.1:0-1363 GCF_003479205.1 Parabacteroides sp. AF17-28
AAAGTTGTGGAGAAAGCAAAAAATAATTATTTTTGCTCAATGGAAACAGGTTACGAACTATTCTTACCCGAAGGCATATTGACTTACTTTGAAGTAACCCATGCCGATCGCACAGCAACAGCCATATTAATATACTTAGATGAGAAGGACTTATCCGAGGAAGAACGAAGTGGAAAACATCTTCAATCCAAAGGATTTTATCCTCCTGCCTCTATCCATGACTTTCCATTGCGTGGAAAAAGTCTAATCCTTCACGTTCGCCGTCGCCGTTGGGTTGACCTGGATACCGGCAATCCTTACATGCGGGCTTGGGAAGTTGTGGCAAAAGGCACTCGTCTAACAGAAGAGTTTGCCTCTTTTTTAAAAGGAACACTTGGATAATACTCCAGTCAGTAGCACGGTTTTAGCTAAGTTCTATGGTTTGGATGGTCAACGTTTAGAGGAATGGTACCGTTTGAATTTGTCCGGATTTTATGAATGGGAAGACCGCCCACATGCGGATAAATGGTTACTGTTCGAGGATAATATGGGCCCTTATCTAAGTATAGATGAAACTTCATTGAGTGATGGTGAGCTTTATACGATTGTTACCAATAAGGAGGCAAAGGGTCGTAAAGGAGCAATCGTTGCGATGGTCAGGGGCACAAAAGCCGAAGACGTTACGGAGGTTCTGTTAAGAATAAAAGACCGGCTACGGCATAAGGTAAAGGAAGTCACATTGGATATGGCTGCAAATATGGGTATGATAGTAGATCGTTGTTTTACCAAGGCCTCACAAGTTACCGACCGTTTCCATGTCCAAAAGTTAGCCTGTGATGCATTGCAAGATATGAGGATTGCCCTTCGTTGGCAGGCTATTGAACAAGAAAACAAAGAAATGGCCCTGGCTAAAGAGAATAATATATCCTATGTGTCCCAAGTCTTAGAAAATGGGGACACTCATCGTCAACTGCTTGTAAGGAGTCGGTATTTGTTATTTAAAAACGAGGATAAATGGACTCCCCGTCAGAGACAAAGGGCGGAGATTCTATTCCATTATTATCCCTCTTTGGAAGTGGCCTACAAGCTTACGATGCAACTAAAGAATATCTACCATATAACGAAAGATAAAAAAGTAGCTCTAACCCGTCTGGCAAGGTGGTATAATGCCATCGAAGAATCTGGATTTGAACATTTTGGGACAGTCATGCGCTCGGTGCAGGCACATTATAAAACGATATTAAACTTCTTTGACCGAAGGGCTACTAATGCTTCAGCCGAGTCTTTTAATGCTAAAATTAAAGCTTTTAGAGCACAGCTTAGAGGGGTGAACAATATATCATACTTTTTATTTAGACTCAAAAATATATATGCATAGCTCCAC
>NZ_QUGV01000063.1:0-1308 GCF_003479205.1 Parabacteroides sp. AF17-28
CACTACTGTCCAAAGAAATTTCCCCATAAGTTCAGTTGATCTGAATCGGAATCATTCATCGGACGTTTTGATTTAACAAATAGTTCGCCTAAAGGCTTCCTCTCAAAGAGTACTTTGCCGATGACGGACGATAAAATATAAAGTTCTTGATCAACATAGAACATCTTCTTGGCAATAGCAAGCAGCAGGTAATCGCAGATGGCAATCCATATCTGCGAGTAGACTGCATTCTGGCTGGTTCCGTAGAACGCCTTAATGTTCAGATGTTGTTTGATCCATTTGAAGAAACACTCCACTTGCCAACGTTCCCTATAAAGTTCAGCAATGGTCAGGTAAGAATGCGTGAAGTCGTTGGTCAAGAACCGATAGAGGTTTCCCGTGGCGTAATCCTCATACACAACCATGCGAAGTGTATCCGGATACCATCTGGAGGTTTTCAGCCCCGTCAGCCTGATAGTGGAATCGCTAATAACTCCGGTACTTTTATCAACCGGATGCTCTTCTACCACCTCATACTTCATGTTGTCCTTGGCCCTGGTGACAAAGAAGGCCCGCTGGCGATGAAAGTGGCAGAACAACTGCTTGAAATCCACATATCCCTTATCCATAAGGTAATAATTGCCAGGCTCTACGGGTACAAGACTCATAGCTTTGGAGTCATGGACTGCAGCTTCTGTCAGATAAATAAATGTGGGAATCGCTCCCCGCAAATCCAGCAAGGTATGCATCTTTACACCACCTTTATCATGATGAAGTCTTGCCCATGGACAGAGCTGCAAGCAAAGTTTAACCGTACTGCTATCGAAGGCATAGACGATACCGTCCACGTCGAGCCTGGAAGGCTCGTTCCGATACAGGTATCTCGCTTGTGCAATCAATATCTGACCCAAGTCGTGATAGATGCGCCAGTCCTTGGCCTGGTTGATATGTGCCAAAGTCGAGCGTTGGATATATTTGATTCCGGACGAGTACAACTTGGAGGACAGGGCAACCAGCGTTGCATCAATGCTGCGGAGGCTATCCTGACCAGTGAACTGGGCAAAACTCATCACCATAAACTGATCTCTGCATTTGAACTCGATAGCATGTCGGTTGCCATTGTATCTCTTTACGCATTTGTCGAACTCATATCTCGGTATGAGCGACATTATCTGAGCCAATACGGTCTTTCCCTTATTCATGATTTCTATCTCTTGCAATACAATTTGCAAAAGTATAAAATCAAATCCCGGAAAAATTTTATTCACGTAATGCATTAATATAAACTAATTTAAATCATGTCTGAGAAAATTTCTTTGGACAGTAGTG
>NZ_QUGV01000064.1:0-1062 GCF_003479205.1 Parabacteroides sp. AF17-28
CCTCCTCTGATAGGTAGGTTGCATACGCGTTACTCACCCGTGCGCCGGTCGCCACCAAAGTATTGCTACCTCGTGCTGCCCCTCGACTTGCATGTGTTAAGCCTGTCGCTAGCGTTCATCCTGAGCCAGGATCAAACTCTTCGTTGTTAAATTGTTTTTATATACCTTTGCTCAGAATCTCGTTATTTATTGTAGTTTTTGACGGTATGTTTCGTATATTTATACGTCTCTTGTACTACTTGTTGATATGTAAATCTTTCAAAGAACTTGTCGCTTTCTTGCGATTGCGGCTGCAAAGGTAAGGACTTTTTCTAAACTACCAAATGTTTCGAAAGAAAATTTGAAAAGTTTTTTCTGAAGTGCTCCGGCGGTTGGAATTTTGCTTAGCATCGCTAACCTCATCCCCTACTCGGGTTACCTCTCTGCATCATGTTGACTACTGCCGTTCTCTCTCGAATGCGGGTGCAAAAGTACTGCCCTACAACATAACTTCCAAATCTTTTTGCAACTATTTTTTCATCGGAATGCAACAGGTTTGCGGGATACGCTGAAATGCTGAGAGTTACGGGAGAAACTTTTTTTCAACTATCGGAACGGCTGGAAAATCAAGGATTCCTATTACTATATAATGTACGGGATAAGGGAGATGGAGGCATGACTCCGCTTCCTTTCTGTCGGTACAGGATCGTGAGGCAGAGGGACCCCAAAAAGAGGGGAAAAGAAATAATCAAATTATACAATAACCCCCTTTTCGGCCGTTTTTCTATTTCACCTGAAAAGTTGATCCGTTTTGGATTGACTATTTGTACGGGGTTGGACCTTATTTCTGACAACGGGAGAAATGAGGTGCCGGGGCAATTCCAAAAAGCGTTCTTTTTGATTGCCGAATGCCGGATAAGCCGACAAAGTGGAAAACCTTAACTCCCGGAGAATCGAATATTTGAAAACAAAACGGACAGCGTTCCGAATATCGCAAGGAAATTTAGGGCCTTTTTTGCCATGAAAACGGGGCTCACCCGATATTTCTGGGGGGGGAACTTCATTCACTTTCTTGGAATATCT
>NZ_QUGV01000065.1:0-820 GCF_003479205.1 Parabacteroides sp. AF17-28
TTCGGAATCTTCTTTCAGCTTGATTGACACAGTAGATTGATTTCGTATTTCTACTTCTTGAGTGCTATAACCGACAAAAGAAATTTGAAGGATCGCCCCTGTAGCCACTTCCAAAGAAAACTTTCCGTCAATATCTGTAATAATCCCATTTGTTGTCCCTTTCTCTACAACATTTGCACCGATGATAGGTTCTCCATTAATATCCTTTACAACCCCTTTGATAATTTTCTTTTTTTGAGCTATCTCTGACGAAACCGATATGGACAAAGTCGACGGATTAATCAAAATCAAATTATTTTCTGTGATTTCATAATTGATTCCGACATTCTCGAACAACTGTTTCAACACTGCTTCCACCGTTTGTTCCTTCACATTAACAGTCACTTTTTTACTCAAATCGACCTCTCCACTTTCATAGATAAATCGAAAATCCGATTGGTTTTCGATCAAATAAAGGATATCCTTTATGGATTGATTCTCGACATTCAATGACAATTTCGTATTTTGCGAATAAACACTGGCTGAAATATTCAGGGAGAAAACAAGCAAACATAACATTGTTAATCTCATAACAGATAATATCTTTTTAAGGGTTGGAGAAAAATCCAACTCTAACGTATTAAATAAATTCATATATTTGTATATTGATTATTAGTTAACTTTTAGTGTTGCGAGCACTAATTCTTATGATCAAATTTATAACGGGAAATGCTCTTACATTTCCCGTTTTCGTGTATCCATGGCATTCTACTTCATAGGCAATTCTATTTAGAGATTATACTTATATGTTTTCCTTTCACATGATAGCTTATATGACTCA
>NZ_QUGV01000066.1:0-661 GCF_003479205.1 Parabacteroides sp. AF17-28
GCGAAAGTCTGGGTTTGTGCAAGTGATGTTGATCTTTCATCATCATTTACAAGTCTTGCAAGTCAGGAATATACGGTAGGAGAGAATGGCGACCTGTCTATCGGAGGTAGTGATACGATCTATCTGGCAAAAGGTACTTATGATTTTTATGCTGTTTCTGCAGATTCAGTCGGAACATCTTGCCCTACGTTTTCAAGCAATGAGTCCGAAGTTTTGAAAAACGGTTTTGATTATCTTTGGGTAAAAGTCGATGATAAAGCGATAGAAGGAAAAGCAAGCAAACAGAACGTTGAATTGAAATTTGAAAGAAAGGCAGTAAATATTGTCATTAATATAGAATCGGGAACCAGTAACGGAATTACATTAACAGGTTGGGATTCAAGCGGCGACTCAGCCAAGATCCTGCCCCCAAATCCAGATAGTAAATGCAAGATGAAATTGTCAGATGGATCAATAACACCGGCAACAACAGTGTTAACCGCTGGAAATGAGGCGAAGATGACCTGTGGAGAAGTAGAAAACAATAAAGCGACAGTCTCTTACATCATGCTTCCATTAATTGATGCAACAAGTTCTCCTGTTCCTACAGTCACCCTAAGGGTTAAAGTGAAGAACACGGGAGAATCGGAAGGGGTAGTGCGGACATATACAACCCAACTGA
>NZ_QUGV01000007.1:0-9739 GCF_003479205.1 Parabacteroides sp. AF17-28
GAAGAACACGGGAGAATCGGAAGGGGTAGTGCGGACATATACAACCCAACTGAAATATCCGTCAGGCGGTTTTGAATCCGGCAAACAATATACTTACACGGCCACCCTGAAAGCCAACGGCATCACCTTTACGGGTGCAACGGTAACAAATTGGGATCCGGTGACATTCAATAATGGTGAGGGCGACTTAACCCCTACAGAACCGGATAACACAGATAGTAGTGGCAGTTAATATAGGTAGAGTAAAGAAATGATGATTCAACGGTGAGTTGCAGAGGCCCCGTAGGGGCGGTTCGCGAACCGCCCAAAGCCCTGTAAGGGCGACAGATCATAGCCCAAGGCGTGAGCCTTGGGTTTAAATAGGACCACCTCCTATCTTCGAGCCCTGTAAGGGCGATACATTGTGACACAGGTTGTTACCGGTGCCGCCCTTACAGGGCTAAGAGGGGGAGGGAGACGTTTCCCTTAACCCAAGGCGTGAGCCTTGGGCTGAGATCTGCCGGGCTTACAGCCCTAAGACAATGTCGCTATTTGGGCGGTTCGCGAACCGCCCCTACGAGGTCGTTATCGTGTCATCGTTAAATCATCATTTCCCTATTATTATTCAACATTCAAATAAAACAACCGTGCAACAACATCCATCCATAATCGCCGGCCCGCTATTGGCCCTTCTTCTTTTGTTTTCCTGTTCCTCCGGGGAGGAGATTCTGAAAGAAGAGATTCCTTCTGTTCAGCCGGAGGAAAAGATTGGCGTGTCGTTTAGCGGCAGGATCGACTTAGTCGAGACAAAGACTGGGGATGAAGGTGTACCGGAAACGCCGGGTGAAGCGGCCACGACGCAGGCCCTTCGGAAGGATGTGAATGTCACGATCCGGGCCTATATGCAGCCGTCAATCAGTCAGCCCGCTGTCGCGCCACAGTCCTGTCGGGATTATCTGGCTGCGGATGGCGGGGGCCTGACGGTAAAAAACGGAGAAGAAGAGATGTTCCTGACAGCCGGAACCTATACGTTCTATGCTCTTTCGGTCAATGCTGCCGGGACGGCGACCGACTCCGTGCCACCTGCACTGGCTACCGGTTCGCATTCGGAAACGGAAGTGCTAAAGAACAATACCGACTATCTCTATTGCGCTGTGAGCCAGAAAATCATATCTGATCCGGACGGTGATAAACAAAACGTAGAACTTCCGTTCATTCGCCTTGCCAGCCGTATAAAAATCACCGTTACAAGCAAAGGTGGCACAGGCAGCGAAGAAATCATCAAGGCGGACGCTCCCAAGATCACCCTGCCGCTGACTAATCCGGCAGGCTCGAAGATCACTTTGGGAGCCAATGATCCCATCGGACAATACCCGGTGGCCTCAGATGGCTCCACTCTGGAAAGCACAGGTAACCTTACGGACGGCTTTACCGCCGGTTGCATCCTGCTTCCGATGCAGGAAGGCCAAAAGATTCCGGTCCGTATCGTTTTCCCGTCGATCACCTTCAACGGGTTGGCAGAACAGACCGACAAGCTCTATACAGCAGAAGTCACCACTCCGGCGGGAGGATTCGCTTCCGGGAAGCAATATAATTACACGGTTAATATCACCGGTAACCAGGTCGGGTTTTCGCAACTGACTGTCACCCCCTGGACATCGAAAGACGGGGAATTTCCCAAAGAAAGTGTGGAAGAAGATTATTAATATACAGAAGATATAGAGGGAACAACATGAGACATCAGACAGGTATAATCAATATGTTAATGGTGTGTATCAGCCTAAGTTGCGGATGCACCGGGGAGAAGCTGTTGGACGGCCCTGTGCCGGACGAACCGGAAAACCCCGTCGAAGTCCGTTTCTTCACCACCTCCGCATCTACCCGTGCCGAAAGTATAGGGGTAGATGTGGGTGCGGATACGTTGGTTACCGATGCTCACGTGCGTCTCTATCCCTACCGGCAAAAGGAGGGCGTGACTGATGTGACCGTAACAAAGGATTATACCGTTAAGACCGAAACAAGCAAAGTGCAAACCTTAGTTCCTGATAAAGTGGATGGCAACAACGGCATCGAAATGATCCTTCCTTCGGGGACCTTCAGATTCTATGCCGTGTCGACCAACAGTCAAGGCCAGACTGTTCCCGACTTCCATACGGCTGATGCCGTAGGCGGAGTGCCGAGTAGTACCGCCGGAACAGCTTCAGTCACAAATGGCGTTGATTACCTGTATGCCATGACCCAACAAACGATTGCGTTCGGTACCCAAATAGCCCATGTTCCCTTGGCGTTCAAACACGTAGGTACGCAGGTGCAACTGACGATCAAGTTTGGGGAGAGCGCCCACGCGGCAGATAATAATACAGCCAAAGATTTCAATCTGGCGAAAGTTTCGATACAGGCGACCTCGGAAACAAATGCCGCCATGCATTTGTATGACGGGCAAATACAGATTGATGGCAAGTCAGGAGGGGCGCCCGGTAGCGATACCGACCTTAAAGAGATGACTGTCGTGAGATCCGGCACGGTTTCGGATGGAAGCAATATCCCAGCCGACCAGGTTGCCACCTATCATCTGCTGCCGCTCGCCGGGGCCTCCGGGCAGAAAATGAAGGTCAAGATCGTTATTGGCAATTTAATCGTCGGAGATGCGGCAGCCGCCACCCATACCTATACCGGCAGTCTCGATGCCACAGGCGGCTGGTCGGCAGGGACAAGCAACCAGTACACGCTGACCCTTTCGGGTACGGAAATCAAATTCTCAACCGTTACGGTAAAACCTTGGGAAACCGGAACCTCCGGCGGGCAAGTGGGAGACATCGAGCATACGGATGATGCAAGTTCCACAGGAGGAGCAACCCCTTAAATGTAAGTGTATTATGAATCCACTAAAAAAGATATCGGGCATTTTGAGTCTCTTTTGCCTGCTTGTGGCATGTAGCGGGACGGACGAAGAGGTGCCATCAGCAACGGGGTATGCCGATGTACGGTTCACTGCTTTGCCTGCGACAGACGCGCAGACCAAGGCGGACGGCAGCACAGAGGGACTGAATGAGGGCGGGCGTGTCGTCGTGTATGTCTGGCAGGGAAAGACACCGTCGGAAACAGATAAATATGCCTACTCGAACCGGTACACGTTTCATTTGAATAATGGCGTATGCAATCTGGCTCCCCTTAGTGCTGATATGAAACTGCCGGTAGGGAACGGATATGCGTTTTACGCCTTGTCGACCAATCATGCGGACTTGCCTGTCCCGGCAATGGAAACCGGCAGTAGGACCGCAATCCTGCAAAACGGGGTGGATTACTTGATGGCGGTAAGCGGTTCACAAAGTGTTTCCGGCGGTGATGCCGTCACGATCCCTTTGGCCTTCCGCCATATCGCCACCCAAATAGTGCTGACGGTGAAACCTGCCGGTACGAACGGCTACACTTCCGCCGAAAGCCTCACGGCTGCTATAGCCCCGATCGACAGTAGCGGCAGTTATATCGACCTGTCGGCAACCTGGTCGGATGATACTCCTAATGGGATGATTTACTGGGGGACAGGTGTTATTGGCGGTATGCCCCTCGGACAGGCGAACGGGCAGGTGAAAGCGGGCGATAAAGTTGACAGCGGATCGGACTTCACCGTCTCCTTTATCCTCCTTCCGGTAGCGGCGAATGCACAAATACCCTTGCAATTCGATTTTAAGGGTATTGAATTTGCCACTGGCGGCAAGCAAACGGGGAAGAGATATACAGCCCGGCTGAATGTTTCGTCTGATGGCTTGAAAGGCGGATATACATACGCTTTCGATGTATCGATCTCACGGCAGGCCGCCTCCTTTAGCCCTTTACCCCAGGTGAATCCCTGGGTGGTGGATGGGATCAATTTGGATGAGGTGATAGAGGTGGACCCGAAGTGAGGGGAGAGAGTTGAAAGTTGAAAGGGGAAAGTTGAAAGTGATAAATATTGGATATGAAAGGAAAATTTTATATAGGGATATTGGCGTTGTTGTTGCTGTTGGCAGGTTGTGACAAGGCGGACGTTGGGCATGGAGAAAATGACGGGAAGGGGTATCCGGTCAGTTTTACGCTGGCGGAACTAAGGGCGACGCGTGCGGTGGATGGGGAACCGGAAGACTTGCAGGCTGGAACGGCGTTGACGATTGCGGCCTATAATCCCAATAGCGGCAAGTTGGTTGCGGCGAGGCAGTATAAGGTGAACAGCACTGCGGACGGGTTGGAGCTCGATGGAAGTATTACGGACAACGAACCGATGTACCTGCCTGTCGGCACATACGATTTTTGCGCGATGACGCCGGTGCAAACGCTGACGGGTGAAGGCCAGCACGGCACTGTGGCGCAGGGAACAGATGCCTTAGGCTCTGTCACCCGGGCACAAATGGGGGCGGATGCGACCACTATTCTGCTGAATAACCTCGACCATCTTGCCTCGCAAATAAGTTTTACCGTGCAGGTGGTTAAGCAGGAGGTCGACTCGGTAGTGTCGTTTGCCGTCCAAAGCATCGAAATCGAGGGGATGGTTAAGGCTACGACAGACAACTACCTGCTGCCTGAAAACAAACTTGTGATACCGGCGATCGAAGAAACAGACCGGTTCGAAAAATTGACAATCGACGGGAGTGACGCTTTTACCGCCGGGGGGAAAGGAAACGGCAGCGGGCCGGGCTATATCAATACGCAGAAAACGCCCCGGGTGGTTTTTCCCAAGGCGGAGAGCACGTTCAACTCGATAATCAAGGTTAAGATTCAAAGGAACAAAGAAACGGAAGCGACAGACAGGCTATTAAGCGTAAAAATCAACCGGCTCGCCTTCGAGCCCGGCAAGCGCTATCTGTTTGAAGTCAACTACGGATGGGACTATGTCCGTTTCAATATCACGGTGGCTCCCTGGACAACCGTCACGGATGACAGCGAAGTGGGAGGCGGCGTACAAACGGTGACCCATACGATAAACATTAATCCCTGGGGTGAAGATACTAAATTGGATATGGATATATAATATGAAAACGAATTTATACATACTGATATCGTTCCTGATGGAGATCGGGATGTTGGTCGGCTGCTCGGCAGACGGGATACCGGAGGAGACAGACGGTAACCGGCCGGGCGGCCTTACCTGCATCCGCTTTGGTCTGGAGGCCGCTCACGGGCAGGTGGTGGCTACCGACGGCGAGCAGGTGATCCGGTTGGAGACGGGTAGCGCAAATACCGGTGAGAATACTTTGCAGAACCTTACGGTTTTGCAATTTGACCTCGATCAGAGTGTGACAGATGTAACGGCGCAAGATGCCGCCCTATGCGTTACCGCCCGTTACCTGCGCGCCCCCGAACCGGAGAAGGACGAATCTGCGACGGAGCCGTACTACCTGATCGGGTTGCAGGCTTCGAAAAAGGACACTCAGTATCTCATCTTTATCGCAAATGCCGGTTCCGCCTTCCAGAATTTTGAAGGGAAAACGTTGGGTGACTTTAAAAACGTTGAGATCCCTTTCGACCAGAAGACAAACAACGGTGAAAACCAGCTGATGCTTGCGGCCTTGTATGTACCGGTTAAAGGTGTGGAAGACCAAACGATTCATCCGGTAGAACTGAAACGGCTGGTGGCACAGGTGCATTTCAAATACACGAAGTCATTGGCTGGCGTGGTAGATGCCGATTTTACCCCTTTGAGCCTCCGGTTACGAAACGTGCCGAAGGTCCTGAAATATGCCGACGGGATTACGGAGGCCACTGATTATCCGGAGAAAACGGCTGCGAACTTCACCGACTATACTTTTATCATCGACCAGGTCGAAGACGGTTTTACCTGGTATATCCCGCAGAACGTACGGACAGCGACAGATGCCCTGCCCTCCGGCGATTCTTTCCATTCCTGCGTGGAACTTTCCGGTATCTACAAGGCCCCCAATATGCCGGACCAGCTGGTCACCTACAGGTTTTATGTCGGCCAGGGAAGTCCCGGTTATAATGTCTACCGCAATTACGACTACGAGATACTGCCCGTCCTGAGAGGCGTTAACAGCTTTGACTCTCGCGTGACGAGACGTAACCTGGTGCTCAGTCCGTCGGCGAATTGCTTCGTCCTCTCGCCCGAATCCGGCAGCGAAGTGACTTTCAATCCCTATCTGGCGCCGGGGACGGATGTCGAAGAGGTTAGTGTCAGCTATACGGATCAGGTGAAGGAAAACCGGTACAGCCGGATTGCAGCGGTTAAAACGGTCTGGCAAACGGCGAGCGGCCTGATCAATGTCTCGTTCGGCGAAGGAGTGGTGCGCGTGCAGGCCAATACCGCCGGGGCAGGTGGCAATGCGCTGATCGCCGCCTACGATGCCGATAACACGATCCTCTGGAGCTGGCACATCTGGGTGACGCCCTATGCAAAAGTTCTGGACGGGACAGGGAAAAACGGATATATATACGATTTCGGCGGATATACGTGGATGGACCGCAACTTAGGAGCTTTGAACGTATTCAGGGAAGACAATAACCGCAATCTTTACTACCAGTGGGGGAGGAAAGATCCGTTTTATGATACGGGCAAAACGACTGTTACCGGAACCAGTCTTTCGTCTGCCAACAAAGGAACTGCCCTGAACATCGACGAGTCGATCAAATGTCCGACTGTCTTTTTCACCCACCAAAGTACGACGGGAACCTGGCATGGCGGAACAGCGGCAATCCCTGACCTCTGGTCTTCCGGTACGAAAACCGTGTTCGACCCTTGCCCTGCCGGATGGCGTGTGCCGGAGAAGGCCGCATGGGATGCTTATAAATGGGTCAGCGGTGGCAATATTGCTTGGGATACAACCAATTCGTATGGTGCGGTACTGACGGTTAAGTCGGGTGAATATTGCTGGTTCCCGCGAGGGGTGCTTGGAAACAGCAATATGACCTTTAATGCAAATAACACTTATATGTGGTCGGCATTATGTGAGAACGGTTTTCCACGGACTTTCAGCTTCACCAGTTCGAGCGGAAGTATAGTCAATAATATTGCCGGCTCCTTCGGCGGCTCGGTTCGTTGCGTAAAAGAGAAATAAGCGGTAAAACGAAAACAGAATGAAAATGAATAATACTTTTTGGCTTTTAGTACTCTGGACTACTTTGGCAGGTTTGACTACCGGTTGTGCGGAGAACGAAGAGGTACAGACGGAGAAGGGAACGCCGGTAGAGGTCGTTTGCCGCTTGCAGGTCGCGCCTCTCGATGGCGGACAGACGACGCGGGCCATCGGTGAGGCGGAAATCCATGACCTGACAGTGATCCAGTTCGACGGGACAGATGACGAAGCCCCGGCGGTGATTGCCCGCGCTTTTGATAATCCGGCCTCGAAGTTGACAGTCGGGCTGATGCAACCCATAGGCGATGCAAACAAACAGCAAACCCTTTATTTTATAGCGAATGCCGGCGGGACATTCGATAACTTCAGCGGGACGTTAGGCGAGTTGAAAACGAAGCAATTCTCCCTTTCGGAAACGGATATTCAGAACTGGAAAATACTGATGACCGGTAGTTGTGTGACGAAAATCTATACGGAAACCGATGTCACTGCCACCCTGACCCGGCGACTGGCGAAAATCGTTTTCAGCATAGACCGGAACGGGCTACCGTCAGGTGCCGCCCTCGAACCGCTCTGGCTGCAATTGAGGTCGGTCCCTTCCGTCGCCTGTCCGGAAGCCCCGGCAAGCGAGACCCGCTACCCGGAGGCAAGCAGTGAGCTGTACGCCGATTGGCAGCCGTTTGTCAATGATATAGGGGGAACCTATACCTGGTATATACCGGAAAACAGGCGGGGTAAAAAAAGTGGTACGACTGTAAACAATCCAAAAGATAAAAACAGCCACAAACCGGACGACTATTGTACTTATCTCTATCTCGAAGCCAACTATTATCCGGATGCAACTGATAAAGGAAAGAATGCCAAAAGGGTGTCTTACACTTTATATCCGGGAGCAAACAACACCGACGATTTTACGATAGAAGGGAATCGGTCGTACACCGTCACGCTGAAGGTCACCGGAATAGATGGAAAGAAGGATGATTCGCGCCTTAGCGTGACAGATATACCGCCATCCCTACCGGGAGCTAATTGTTACATGGTTCAACCCAACTCATTCCTGACCTTTAATCCGCATAATGCACCGGGTGCAGCGGTGAGCAATACAATCGATTATTTGAATCGAGTAGGGACAGGGGTGAATGGTGATTGCAACATCGACCATGTCGGGCTTGTCTGGCAGACCGATCCGGGATTAATCCGGGCAATCTACCATTTGAAAGCCAATGGGGAATTTCGGATACAAACTGCCGATATGCAGGGGAACGCCCTGATTGCCGCCTATGATAAAGATAGTAATATTTTATGGAGCTGGCATATTTGGGTGACGGATTATGTGTTGGATAATGTTGACAAAGTGGTTGGGAGTACTACAACTAATACGGAATTTAATATGGTTGGTGGTAAAGTCTTTATGTGGGAAGGTTATGTTTGGATGGATCGGGGTATTGGTGCGATGTCGAATAACTTGGGTTTCGATTCGTTCGGGATGCATTACCAATGGGGGCGAAAAGACCCGTTCTTACCTGCTGACCAGTTAGCCACGGCTTTGTATGCCCCCAATACAGTTTCACCAATTTATGATATTAATGGTAATCGTGTTTATACATCGGGTAGGATTATTTCTGGCGATAAGTTTAATGATGCAATAAATAATCCGGCTATCTTTTTAAGAAGTTGGACAAATAATAAAATAAAATTGTGGGATTATCCGAATAAAACGGTCTTTGATCCTTGTCCGGCTGGATGGTGTATTCCTCCCTACAAAGCGGTAGAGAACTTTAGCAAGAAAACAACAGTAGTATATTCAGGTGGAAAGAGGGAAGAGTACCGGGCTTATGCTACTGATCTACCCAATTTGTTCTGGTCTTATAGTGGGTATAGAGAGCAAAATAACGGAGCAGGGGGAGGATGCGGTTATTCAGGTATTTTCTGGAGTTTAGGGGATGTGGTATGGAGTGGGCAGAATGAAGTTTATATTTATGGAGGTTTTGAAGCTGGATATGATTACTCTTCCACAAATAGACATAGCCGTCTCGCTCAAGACGGCTTACTTGGGCGTTGCGTAAAAATACAGAAATCAACAAACTAACAAATAGCAATGAATAAAAAAGAACTATCACAAGCGCTTGCCCATCGATTGGGAATTACTTGTAAAGAATCTCAGCAATACATCGACACCTTGTGCGACGTCTTTAACGAAGAGTTGCGGAAAGGCAATTCCATTTGCCTGCAAAACTTCGGCCAGTTCAGCTGCTGGCAACAGCCCGGCCGCATGGGGCGTAACCCGCGTACAGGCGTTCCAGCCCCCATCCCTCCCCGCAAAAGTATCAAATTCAAGCCGGGCAAGGGGCTGATGAAAATTCTGAACCCTTGAATAGTTAGCGCTAACAGGGGTGAAGGGATAAATTATCTGCACTTAATCGAATGAATAGATACGGAGAAGAACACGTCTTGTCGGTTTCGATGGTTTTGCCGGAAGACCATTATATGGTGGAAATTGTCTTCCCCGGCACACTGGCCACCAACTACGGAATCTGTCTTCCTGCCGTGCGGGAAATGAAAGCTGCGGCCGGAATCGTAATAGGAGAACTGCGTTTGACGGAGCGTTTCTTTCAACCACTGCGAAAGCTATAACCGATCTGTCCGGTGGCTTTTCGGGCGCAGAGGGAAAATCAGAATCTTCTGCGTCCGTTCTA